>NZ_CAMHZL010000003.1:0-245538 GCF_946190155.1 Streptococcus mitis | reverse complement strand
AACGAAGTTCCAGAATATACAGGAGGTGTTAATAGTGTAGAAGCAGCAATTAACGAAGTTCCAGAATATACAGGAGGTGTTAATAGTGTAGAAGCAGCAATTAACGAAGTTCCAGAATATACAGGAGGCGTTAATAGTGTAGAAGCAGCAATTAACGAAGTTCCAGAATATACAGGAGGCGTTAATAGTGTAGAAGCAGCAATTAACGAAGTTCCACAATATACTCTTACAACAGCAGGTACTAACAAGGATAATACTTATCAAGCGCCAGCAGTAAAAACAGAAGATAAAAAAGAACTTCCAAATACTGGTGGTAAAGATAATGTTGCAGTTGCATCATTAGGATTCCTTGGATTGTTCCTTGGTGCCATTCCATTTGTGAAACGTAAAAACTAATTCATTTCGTAGTTTGAAAGAGAGGGAGTAACTTCCTTCTCTTTTTACTATTATCTTAGTTTCTCTCAGGGAACTCTTCCTAATGGTATTTTTTGGTGCTTTCCTTTATAATGGGTGTATGGATAAGAAAAAATTATTATTGATTGATGGGTCTTCTGTTGCTTTTCGGGCGTTTTTTGCGCTCTATCAGCAGTTGGACCGTTTTAAGAATGCGGCTGGTTTGCATACCAATGCGATTTATGGTTTTCAGTTGATGTTGAGCCATTTGTTGGAGCGGGTTGAGCCGAGTCATATTTTGGTGGCTTTTGATGCGGGAAAGACGACCTTCCGGACAGAGATGTATGCAGATTATAAGGGTGGTAGGGCTAAGACTCCGGATGAGTTTCGTGAGCAATTTCCCTTCATTCGTGAGTTGCTGGATCATATGGGGATTCGTCACTATGAGTTGGCTCAGTATGAGGCTGATGACATCATTGGGACATTGGATAAGCTAGCAGAGCAGGATGGTTTTGATATTACCATTGTCAGTGGGGACAAGGATTTGATTCAGCTGACGGATGAGCATACGGTGGTTGAAATTTCCAAGAAAGGTGTGGCTGAGTTTGAGGCCTTTACGCCAGAATATCTTATGGAAAAGATGGGCATTACACCGACGCAGTTTATCGATCTCAAGGCGCTCATGGGTGATAAGTCGGATAATATCCCTGGAGTAACCAAAATTGGTGAAAAGACGGGTATCAAGCTCTTGCTGGAGCATGGCTCACTCGAGGGGATTTATGAGAATATCAATGGGATGAAGGCTTCTAAGATGAAGGAAAATCTTATCAATGATAAGGAACAGGCCTTTTTGTCTAAAACACTAGCGACCATTGATACCAAGGCACCGATTGAGATTGGTTTGGAGGATTTGGTCTATAGCGGTCCAGATGTTGAAAATCTCGGGAAATTCTACGATGAGATGGGTTTCAAACAGCTCAAGCAGGCTTTAAATGTGTCGTCAGCTGATGTGGCTGAGAGTTTGAACTTTACTATCGTTGACCAAATTAGTCAAGATATGCTGAGTGAAGAGTCTATCTTCCATTTTGAGCTTTTTGGGGAGAATTACCATACGGACGATTTGGTTGGTTTTGCCTGGTCTTGTGGGGATAAGCTCTATGCCACAGATAAACTTGAGCTTTTGCAAGAGCCGATTTTCAAGGACTTTCTAGAAAAAACACCTCTGAGAGTGTATGACTTTAAGAAGGCTAAAGTTCTCTTGCATCGTTTTGGTGTGGATTTGCAGGCGCCTGCTTTTGATAGCCGTTTGGCTAAATACCTCCTTTCGACTGTGGAGGACAATGAAATTGCGACCATCGCTAGTCTTTATGGTCAGACTTATTTGGTTGATGATGAGACTTTCTATGGTAAGGGAGTCAAGAAGGCCCTTCCTGAACGTGAGAAATTCTTGGAGCATTTAGCTCGTAAGCTTGCAGTTTTGGTCGAAACAGAGCCTATTTTGCTTGAAAAACTCAGCGAAAATGGGCAATTAGAGCTTCTTTATGATATGGAGCAACCTCTGGCCTTTGTCCTTGCTAAGATGGAAATTGCTGGGATTACGGTCAAGAAAGAGACTCTTCTTGAGATGCAGGCTGAAAATGAGCTTGTCATTGAAAAACTCACTCAGGAGATTTACGAACTGGCTGGTGAGGAGTTTAATATCAACTCGCCTAAGCAGTTGGGGGTGCTTCTCTTTGAAAAATTGGGGCTACCTCTAGAATACACTAAGAAAACCAAAACTGGATACTCGACTGCGGTGGATGTCTTGGAACGCTTGGCTCCTATTGCGCCAATTGTTAAGAAAATCCTGGATTACCGTCAGATTGCCAAGATTCAATCGACTTATGTGATTGGCTTGCAGGACTGGATTTTGGCTGATGGCAAGATTCATACTCGCTATGTGCAGGATTTGACCCAGACTGGGCGTTTGTCTAGTGTAGATCCAAACTTGCAAAACATTCCTGTGCGTTTGGAGCAGGGCCGTCTCATTCGTAAGGCTTTTGTACCTGAGTGGGAGGATAGTGTGCTGCTCAGCTCGGACTATTCACAGATTGAATTGCGTGTTTTGGCGCATATTTCTAAGGATGAGCACTTGATTAAGGCTTTCCAAGAGGGGGCAGATATCCATACTTCGACAGCCATGCGGGTCTTTGGCATTGAGCGTCCTGAGGATGTGACTGCAAACGACCGTCGCAATGCTAAGGCAGTTAACTTTGGGGTGGTTTATGGAATTTCAGACTTTGGCTTGTCTAATAATCTGGGCATTAGTCGTAAGGAAGCCAAAGCCTACATTGATACCTACTTTGAACGCTTCCCAGGTATTAAAAACTACATGGATGAAGTGGTGCGTGAGGCGCGTGATAAGGGCTATGTGGAGACCCTCTTCAAGCGTCGTCGTGAGTTGCCAGATATCAATTCGCGCAACTTCAACATTCGTGGTTTTGCGGAGCGGACAGCTATCAACTCTCCTATTCAGGGTTCGGCGGCAGATATTCTCAAGATTGCCATGATTCAGCTAGATAAAGCCTTGGTTGCAGGTGGTTATCAGACTAAGATGCTGTTGCAAGTGCACGATGAAATCGTCCTTGAAGTGCCTAAATCGGAACTAGCAGAGATGAAAAAATTGGTCAAACAAACTATGGAAGAAGCCATTCAACTCAGTGTTCCCCTCATCGCAGATGAAAATGAAGGGGCAACATGGTACGAGGCTAAATAAAAAAGCTATATAGAGTTTGAAGCATTTGTTTTCAAACTCTTTTTCATGTTTTTCTGTAAGCAGTTTCCTTGACATTTTTTTTGTTTTGCGCTATCATATGTCCATATAATATATGGGAGTCTGTGTACAGTCTGAGAGGAAGTGTTAAACTTCGACCGCACCTGATCTGGGTAATGCCAGCGTAGGGAACGATACTTAGTCTAATCTTGACCTTTTCCATATATGGTAAAGGTTTTTCTTTTTGTCAAAGGAAAACGAGAAGAGGAGGTTCTTATGAAAGCAAGCATAGCCTTGCAAGTTTTACCCTTGGCACAGGGAATTGATCGGATTGCTGTTATTGATCAGGTCATTGCTTATCTGCAAGCTCAAGAAGTAACTATGGTGGTGACACCATTTGAAACGGTCTTGGAAGGGGAGTTTGATGAGCTTATGCGCATTCTCAAAGAAGCGCTAGAAGTGGCAGGGCAGGAGGCAGATAATGTTTTTGCCAATGTCAAAATAAATGTAGGAGAGATTTTAAGTATTGATGAGAAACTTGAAAAGTATACTGAGACGACACATTAGTCTATTGGGCTTTATGGGGGTCTTGTCAATCTGGCAGTTAGCAGGTTTTCTTAAACTTCTCCCCAAGTTTATCCTGCCGACACCTCTTGAAATTCTCCTGTCCTTTGTTCGTGATAGAGAATTTCTCTGGCACCATAGCTGGGCCACCTTGAGAGTGGCTTTATTGGGACTGATTTTGGGAGTCTTGATTGCCTGTCTCATGGCTGTGCTTATGGACAGTTTGACTTGGCTTAACGATCTGATTTACCCTATGATGGTGGTTGTTCAGACTATCCCGACCATTGCCATAGCCCCTATCCTGGTTTTGTGGCTCGGTTATGGGATTTTGCCCAAGATTGTCTTGATTATCTTGACAACAACCTTTCCTATCATCGTCAGCATTTTGGACGGTTTTAGGCATTGTGACAAGGATATGCTGACCTTGTTTAGTCTGATGCGGGCCAAACCTTGGCAAATCCTGTGGCATTTTAAAATCCCTGTCAGTCTGCCTTACTTTTATGCTGGTCTGAGGGTCAGTGTCTCCTACGCCTTTATCACAACAGTAGTATCTGAGTGGTTGGGAGGCTTTGAAGGACTAGGTGTCTACATGATTCAGTCCAAGAAACTGTTTCAGTATGATACTATGTTTGCTATTATTATTCTGGTATCGATTATCAGTCTTCTCGGTATGAAGCTGGTTGATGTCAGTGAAAAATATGTTATTAAATGGAAACGTTCGTAGAATAAGAATGTTTCTGAAAAAGAAAAGAGGAAATTGAAATGAAGAAAACATGGAAAGTGTTTTTAACTGTTTTAACAGCTCTTGTAGCTGTTGTGCTTGTGGCCTGTGGTCAAGGAACTGCTTCTAAGGATAATAAGGAAGCAGAACTCAAGAAGATTGACTTTATCCTAGACTGGACGCCAAATACCAACCACACAGGGCTTTATGTTGCTAAGGAAAAAGGTTATTTCAAAGAAGCTGGAGTGGATGTTGATTTGAAATTGCCACCAGAAGAAAGTTCTTCTGACTTGGTTATTAACGGTAAGGCACCATTTGCAGTCTATTTCCAAGACTATATGGCTAAAAAATTGGAAAAAGGAGCAGGAATTACTGCCGTTGCAGCTATTGTTGAACACAATACATCAGGAATCATCTCTCGTAAATCTGACAATGTAAGCAGTCCAAAGGACTTGGTTGGTAAAAAATACGGGACATGGAATGACCCAACTGAACTTGCTATGTTGAAAACCTTGGTAGAATCTCAAGGTGGAGACTTTGAGAAGGTTGAAAAAGTACCAAATAACGACTCAAACTCAATCACACCGATTGCCAATGGCGTCTTTGATACTGCTTGGATCTACTACGGTTGGGATGGTATCCTTGCAAAATCTCAAGGTGTAGATGCTAACTTTATGTACTTGAAAGACTACGTTAAAGAATTTGACTATTACTCACCAGTCATTATTGCTAACAACGACTATTTGAAAGACAACAAAGAAGAAGCTCGCAAAGTTATCCAAGCTATCAAAAAAGGCTACCAATATGCTATGGAGCATCCAGAGGAAGCAGCTGATATCCTCATCAAAAATGCACCTGAACTCAAGGAAAAACGTGACTTTGTCATCGAATCTCAAAAATACTTGTCAAAAGAATACGCAAGCGACAAGGAAAAATGGGGGCAATTTGATGCAGCTCGCTGGAATGCCTTCTACAAATGGGATAAAGAAAATGGTATCCTTAAAGAAGATTTGACAGACAAAGGCTTCACCAACGAATTTGTGAAATAATGACAGAAATTAGACTAGAACACGTCAGTTATGCCTATGGTCAGGAGAGGATTTTAGAGGACATCAATCTGAAAGTCACTTCAGGTGAAGTGGTTTCTATCCTAGGCCCAAGTGGTGTTGGTAAGACTACGCTTTTCAACTTAATTGCGGGGATTTTAGAAGTTCAGTCAGGGAGAATTGTCCTTGATGGTGAAGAAAATCCCAAGGGGCGCGTGAGTTATATGTTACAAAAGGATCTGCTCTTGGAGCACAAGACGGTGCTTGGTAATATCATTCTGCCCCTCTTGATTCAAAAGGTGGATAAGGCAGAAGCTATTGCTCGCGCAGATGAAATTCTTGCGACCTTCCAGTTGACAGCTGTACGAGACAAGTATCCTCATGAACTAAGTGGTGGGATGCGCCAGCGTGTGGCCTTGCTTCGTACCTACCTTTTCGGGCACAAGCTTTTTCTCTTGGATGAGGCCTTTAGCGCTTTGGATGAGATGACCAAGATGGAACTCCACGCTTGGTATCTTGAGATTCACAAGCAGTTGCAGTTAACAACCTTGATTATCACGCACAGTATCGAGGAGGCCCTCAGTCTCAGCGACCGCATCTATATCTTGAAAAATCGCCCTGGGCAGATTGTTTCAGAAATTAAACTAGATTGGTCTGAAGATGAGGACAAGGAAGTCCAAAAGATTGTCTATAAACGTCAAATCTTAGCGGAATTAGGCTTAGATAAGTAGAGAAATAGGGAGTTGGTGAAGATTATCCTTTACCAGCGCCCTTTTTCTTTTAAAAATGAGAAAATTTCGGTATAATAGTCAAAGATAGTCAAGGTTTAAAGAGAGAGGTGGGTTTGTAATGAGATTTAAAAATACATCGGATCATATTGAGGCCTACATCAAGGCGATTTTAGATCAATCTGGAATTGTAGAATTGCAACGGAGTCAGTTGGCAGATACTTTTCAGGTTGTTCCTAGTCAGATCAACTATGTGATTAAGACACGCTTTACGGAAAGTAGAGGCTACTTGGTTGAAAGTAAGCGTGGTGGTGGAGGCTACATTCGTATAGGACGGATTGAGTTTTCTAGTCATCATGAAATGCTTAGGGAGCTGCTTTACTCAATTGGTGAGCGAGTTAGTCAAGAAATTTATGAGGATATTCTGCAGCTTTTGGTTGAGCAGGAATTGATGACCAAGCAGGAGATGAATTTGCTAGTATCAGTAGCTTTGGATCGCGTTTTAGGAGAAGAAGCACCAGTACTTCGAGCAAACATGCTACGACAGGTCATACAAGAGGTAGATAGAAAAGGGAAGTAAGATGAACTATTCAAAAGCATTGAATGAATGTATCGAAAGTGCCTACATGGTGGCTGGCCATTTTGGAGCTTGTTACCTAGAGTCTTGGCACTTGTTGATTGCCATGTCCAATCACAGTTATAGTGTGGCAGGGGCCACTTTAAATGATTATCCATATGAGATGGACCGTTTAGAAGAGGTGGCTTTGGAACTGACTGAAACAGACTATAACCAGAATGAAACTTTGACGGAATTGCCGTTTTCTCATCGTTTGCAGGTCCTTTTTGATGAAGCAGAATATGTGGCGTCAGTGGTCCATGCTAAGATGCTAGGGACGGAGCATGTCCTCTATGCGATTTTGCATGATGGCAATGCCTTGGCGACTCGTATCTTGGAGAGAGCTGGTTTTTCTTATGAAGACAAGAAAGATCAGGTTAAGATTGCTGCCCTACGTCGAAATCTAGAAGAACGTGCAGGCTGGACTCGTGAAGACCTCAAGGCTTTACGCCAACGTCATCGTACAGTAGCTGACAAACAAAATTCTATGGCCAATATGATGGGCATGCCCCAGACTCCAAGCGGTGGTCTCGAGGACTATACGCATGATTTAACGGAGCAAGCGCGTTCTGGCAGATTAGAGCCAGTCATCGGTCGGGACAAGGAAATCTCTCGTATGATTCAAATCTTGAGCCGTAAAACCAAGAATAATCCTGTCTTGGTTGGAGATGCGGGTGTCGGGAAAACTGCTCTGGCGCTTGGTCTTGCCCAGCGTATTGCTAGTGGGGATGTGCCTACGGAAATGGCTAAGATGCGCGTGTTAGAGCTTGATTTGATGAATGTCGTCGCAGGGACACGTTTCCGCGGTGACTTTGAAGAACGTATGAACAATATCATCAAGGACATTGAAGAAGATGGACAAGTCATCCTCTTTATCGATGAACTTCACACTATCATGGGTTCTGGGAGTGGGATTGACTCAACTCTAGATGCGGCCAATATCTTGAAGCCAGCCTTGGCGCGTGGAACTTTGAGAACGGTTGGTGCGACCACTCAGGAAGAATATCAAAAACATATCGAAAAAGATGCAGCCCTTTCTCGTCGTTTCGCTAAAGTAACGATTGAAGAGCCGAGTGTGGCAGACAGCATGACCATTTTACAAGGCTTGAAGGCGACTTATGAGAAACATCACCGTGTGCAAATCACAGATGAAGCAGTTGAAACAGCCGTCAAGATGGCCCATCGTTACTTGACTAGTCGTCATTTGCCGGACTCTGCTATTGACCTCTTGGACGAAGCAGCAGCAACAGTGCAAAATAAGGCAAAGCATGTAAAAGCAGACGATTCGGGCTTGAGTCCAGCTGACAAGGCCTTGATGGATGGCAAGTGGAAACAGGCAGCTCAGCTAATCGCAAAAGAAGAGGAAGTGCCTGTCTATAAAGACTTGGTGACAGAGTCTGATATTTTGACCACCTTGAGTCGTTTGTCAGGTATTCCAGTCCAAAAACTGACTCAGACGGACGCTAAGAAATACCTTAACTTGGAAGCTGAATTGCACAAACGTGTCATCGGTCAAGATCAAGCTGTTTCAAGCATTAGCCGTGCGATTCGCCGCAACCAGTCAGGGATTCGCAGTCATAAGCGTCCGATTGGTTCCTTTATGTTCCTAGGGCCTACAGGTGTCGGTAAGACCGAATTGGCCAAGGCTCTGGCAGAAGTTCTCTTTGATGATGAATCAGCTCTGATCCGCTTTGATATGAGTGAATATATGGAAAAATTTGCAGCCAGTCGTCTCAATGGAGCTCCTCCGGGCTATGTGGGTTATGAAGAAGGTGGGGAGTTGACCGAGAAGGTTCGCAACAAACCCTATTCCGTTCTCCTCTTTGACGAGGTAGAAAAAGCCCACCCAGATATCTTTAATGTCCTCTTGCAGGTCTTGGATGACGGTGTCTTGACAGATAGCAAGGGACGCAAGGTTGACTTTTCAAATACCATTATCATCATGACATCGAACCTTGGTGCGACAGCCCTTCGTGATGACAAGACCGTCGGTTTTGGAGCTAAGGACATTCGTTTTGACCAGGAAAATATGGAAAAACGCATGTTTGAAGAGTTGAAAAAGGCTTATAGACCTGAGTTTATCAACCGTATTGATGAAAAGGTAGTCTTCCATAGCTTGTCTAGCGACCATATGCAGGAAGTGGTGAAGATTATGGTTAAACCTTTAGTAACAAGTTTGGCTGAAAAAGGTATTGACTTGAAATTACAAGCTTCCGCACTGAAATTGCTGGCAAATCAAGGATATGATCCAGAGATGGGAGCTCGTCCACTTCGCAGAACCCTGCAAACAGAAGTGGAAGACAAGTTGGCAGAACTTCTTCTCAAGGGAGAATTAGAGGCAGGCAGCACACTTAAGATTGGTGTTAAAGCAGGCCAGTTAAAATTTGATATTGCATAAAATGGAGAATCAGGAGCAATCTTGATTCTCTTTTTTGCTACTTTTTTATAAAAAATGATAAAAAACTATTGACAAAACAAAAATATAATTTATAATAAAAACATAGAGAATAAAAATATCAAAAATTATAAAAAGGTAATGCGTTTATGAAAAAGAAAACAGCAGTGGTATTTGGAACCTTTGCTCCGCTTCATCAAGGACATATCGATCTAATCCAGCGAGCGAAGCGGCAGTGTGACCAGGTCTGGGTTGTTGTTTCAGGCTATGAGGGAGACCGAGGAGAGCAGGTAGGCTTAACGCTTCAAAAGAGATTTCGCTATATCCGAGAGGCCTTTGGTGATGACGAGTTGACCTCGGTCTGCAAGTTAGATGAAACCAATCTTCCTCGTTACCCTATGGGCTGGCAGGAGTGGTTGGACCAAATGTTAGCGGAGATTTCCTATGATGAAACCCAGCAAGAACTAATTTTCTTTGTGGGAGAAGCAGACTATCAGCAAGAATTATCTATACGTGGATTTGGCACTGTCTTGCAAGAAAGAAAGTTTGGTATTTCAGCGACTATGATTCGAGAAAATCCAAGCAAATATTGGAAATATATTGCTCAACCCTTCCGACGTCAGTTTACAAAGAAAGTGTTGATTATGGGAAGTGCCAGCAATGGGAAGACTACTCTGGCCAAGGATTTGGCAAGGTATTACGATGCACCCGTTAGTCTGGAATACGCGCGTGAGTACCAGATCAAAAACAATGTCCGCGACGATGAATTGACTCCAAAGGATTATTATTATCTCCTGTTGGGGCAGTATGACCAGACCTCTAAGTTAATTGACAGTAATGCCAATAGGGGACTGGTGATAGCAGACACCAACTCCTTAGTAACCAAGGGCTACTATGATTATTACATGGAGACTGAGGACCAAGGGGATTTATCAGGAGAGACTTTTGATAATCTCTTTGCCTCGATCTTGGCTAAGGAAAAATGGGACTTGATTCTCTTTGTGCAACCTGTTGGTTCCTATGTCAATGACGGATTTAGAGATATGACCATGGCAGAAGACCATATTCGTCATAGTTTTTCCCAGCATTTGGATCAGATGAGGGAGCGCTACTTAGCAAACATTCCACTAGTTTATCTAGCAGAGGATTATCTAGGAAATTATGAAGCAGCAAAAGTGGCTATTGATGCCATTTACCAAGCAGATTAGGAGAAAAATATGAAAAAACTAACTGAAAAAATCACACAATTTATCGAAAACTTTAAAAATGTTCATGCAGAAGCTCGTAAGATCGGTTTTGCAGGAATCATGAACCTGCTCTGGAAAGATCTCTTTGTCGGCCGTAGCCTCTTCCAGTGGTTGTATCTCATTGTCTTGTCAAGTGTTCCCTTGATCTTGGAATTCACGCAAAATACAGAAAGTCATGACTGGATGAGCTTGTTGGCATCTTGGACTGGGATTGTCTGTGTTATCTTGGTAGCAGAAGGGCGTGCAAGCAATTATCTCTTTGGGGCCATCAACTCAGCTATCTATTTGGTTTTGGCCATGAATGCGACTTTTTATGGTGAAGTTTTGACGACCGTTTACTTCTTTGTCATGCAGCCGATTGGCCTCTATGCTTGGCTGTCCAACCGTATCAATGATCAAGGAAAAGTAGAAGAATCTCACTTTGAAGCTAAGAAATTATCTGTGCTTGACTGGCTCAAGTACTTGGCTTTGACTGCTATCATTTGGATTGGTATGGGCTTGGCTTATCAAAGTATTCATAGCGCTCGCCCTTTCCGTGATAGTGTAACCGATGCGACCAATGGTGTAGGTCAGCTCTTGATGACACGTCTCTACCGTGAGCAATGGATTTTCTGGATTGCAACCAATCTTTTTAGTATCTACCTCTGGTGGGGTGAAAATATCCACATCCAAGGGATGTACTGGGTTTACACACTCAATAGTCTAGTAGGTTGGTACCAATGGACCAAGGCAGTTCGTAAGGAGGCATAAAATGGCGGACACGATGATTCCAGCAGGGATGACGGAAAAAGAATTTTTTGAAGTTCATGCAAGTCAGGAAGAGTTTTTAGACTGGTACTACAAGCAGGAACTCCCTCAATACGAAAAACCAAGTGTGACGGTGGATATGGTAGCCTACTGCTTTGTCGAAGGAAAGATGAAGCTCTTATTAATTCGTCGCAAGGCTCACCCTTATCAAAATTGTTTGGCTCTGGTTGGAGGATTTATGGACAAGGGCGAAGATGCTGCGCATGCCTGTCAGCGTGAGGTGAGAGAAGAAGTCAGTCTAGATCTTCCTTTGGAAAAAATTGAGCAATTGATGACCGTATCGACTCCCGGCCGTGACCCCCGGGGCTGGACGGTGACCATTGCCCACTTGGTTTATCTGCCTAGTCGTGCATTAGAACTTGTTCAAGCAGGAGACGATGCCAAGGATGTCGTTTTCGTAGATGTCAATTTTCAGACAGGCAAGTGCTTCTTAGAGGGAGTAGAGTTGGAGGAACAAGCCTTCGCTTTTGACCATTATGCCATTATTAAAGAATCTATCAAACGAATCCAAGGACGACTTGACTGGAATCCGACCTTCCTCTATCTGCTAGAGGAGGAGTTCACTGTCTACGAGGGAACCGAACTGGTCAATCTCATCAACCCCGGTCGACCAATCGTCAGCAATAACTTTCTCGTCAAATACGGCGAATATGTAGAAGAAGTCGGACTCAAACGAGTGCCTAAAAAGAAACCAAGAAAAACCTATCGATTGAAATAAAAAACGAGGTCGGGACAAAGTTCCTGACCTCTTTATCTACCATCATGAGATGGTTTTGTGTTGTGACTGATTTTATGGGTGGCTATCTTTCTTAGAATTGCTCAACAGGTGAGTAAAAAAGTCTTTGTATAGATACTTGAGATATTTTTCGTGTAGGAATAACAAAGCTATATAGAAAATCATAAAGACTGTCGTCAGATAGAAGACATCAAATGTAGTCTGAGCGTAGCGAATTGCGGACTGATAAGACCAGAAAGCTCCCAAAATCAACCAAGGAAGATACTTGTAATATTTGCTTAACATAAGTCTACACCTCCTATATTCTATTTCAATGTTATTATATTCCTTTGTCTAATACAATGCAAGCGATTACACAAAAACAAATTCAAATTTTAAAAGAAAAATCTCCTGTTTTTCTGTTTTATTACGAATAGAAGAGTAGGAGGAGTAAATGTATCTAAAGTATTTAAGATTTTTAAAATAGTTTAGATAAATTGTTGACATATTTAAAGCTAAATGTTACAATTATATTACAAAAAGATTTCTTTATATTTCTAAAACATTACAAAGGAGTAGAAAAATGAAAAAGAAAACCTATATCAAATTGATGGCAGCAACTGTATTGGCTTCTACCTTGCTATTAGGAGCTTGTGGAAATAAAAAGGAAACAACTCAAGCAAGCAGTTCTGTTAAGACAAGCCAATCATCAAGCTCAAAAGCAGCTTCTTCTAGCAAAGAAAGTAAAACTCAGAAGTCCTCAAGTTCAGCTTCATCTGAAAAGACCAAATCATCTACTGACCAGTCTGCAGCAACTGCGACACCTGCACCAGAGCAAAGACAAGGCCAAGAAGTGTCTAATCAACAGGCAGCTAGTCAACAAACTGCTACTCAAGCTCCTTCAACTCAGCAAGGTTCTCAAGCTCAGTCTAACCAGTCAGGCTATGATCCAACAACTGACCGCAAACTTCAAGACAAGCAAGCAGAACACAACAAACGCTACAAGGGTGTTTTAACCATGGTTGATGGTGATTTCTCAGCAGCTGCAGGCAACTGGAAGGGTGCCAATGGTGAAACCATCACAGTTTCATCAGGAGGCAAATTCACAGTAGAATCTGCTGATGGAAAGAAAGAAAACTACTCTATCAGAGACTATTCTTATACTCTTGATGATGGTAAGTATAATGCCAAAATTGGTGGGGGAAAAATCATCCAAATTACAACAGGAGCGGATGGTAAGGTTTCCAGTGTTGCTTTGAATCAATAATAACGATCAGTATTTGAATATTTACAATCAAAGAAAATCCGTCAGCTCAATAAGAGTTGACGGATTATTTTATACTTGTACTTGGGTTAGAAATTCTTCTGTAGTAAGAATTTGAGCAAATTCATCTTGTAGAGAAAGGAGGTTAATCTCATGGATAGTCTCAGGAGAGATGGCCTGACCGTTTTTGTTAGATAGGGTAAAACTGGCAGTAGCATCTGCTAGTAAAGTGACTCTAAAACCAAGATTTGCTGCCATTCGTGTCGTAGTAGATATACAATGAGGCAGAGTCAAACCAACAACGATTAAATGAAAAATCTGATTTTTTCGTAAATAGGTTTCAAGATTTGTTCCAATAAAGGCGCTATTAACTGTTTTTTGAAAGACAGGTTCTGCAGTAACTGGTTCAAATCCACTTTTAAACTCCTGATTTTGTTTGTTATGAAATTGCGACTGGGGATTGTCAGATATGTGTTGAACGTGTAAGACTGGAAGAGCGTGTTTACGAAAGTATGCCAGTACCCTCAATGCTTGTTGTTCAGCTTGAGGGTTGTTCCGTTCTCCCCAAATAGGGTTATTAAATGCTTTTTGCATATCGATAATCAGTAGAGCAGTATGAACCATTTTATGCCTTATCCAACTGCAAGAGAGCCTCAATCTCTGTCAGAGTGCTAGCTTGTGAAATGGCTCCACGGAGTTTGGCTGCGCCAGATGTTCCACGGAGGTAGTGAGGAGCGAGACCACGAAATTCACGAACTGCTACGTTTTCCCCTTTGAGGTTAATCAAACGTTTCAAGTGTTCGTAGGCGATTTTCATCTTGTCTTCAAAGGTCAAATCAGGGAGGATTTCTCCTGTTTCAAAGTAATGGTTGATTTGGTTGAAGAGGTAGGGATTTCCCATAGCAGCGCGGCCAATCATGACTGCGTCAGCACCGACTTCTTCGATACGTTGTTTGGCTTCTTGAACCGTACGAATGTCACCGTTAGCGATAAATGGAATCTTGGTGAGGGCCTGGGCAACCTTATGAAGGGTCTCAAGGTCTGCGTGGCCTGTGTACATTTGTTCACGGGTACGGCCATGCATAGCGAGGGCAGAAACACCTGCAGCTTCAGCAGCGAGGGCATTTTCTACTGCAAGAGACGGGTCAGCCCAGCCTGTTCGCATTTTGACAGTAAGTGGGATATCAAGGACAGATTGGACCTTGTTGATGATAGAGTAAATCTTATCTGGGTCCTTGAGCCACATAGCGCCAGCTTCGTTCTTCACGATTTTGTTAACTGGACAGCCCATGTTGATATCCACGATATCGGTTTTGGTGTTTTCTTGGATGAATTCTGCTGCGCGTGCTAGGCTGTCTTCATCACTACCAAAAAGTTGGATAGAAACAGGGTTTTCGCCTTCATCGATATGAAGCATGTGCAGGGTTTTTTCGTTGTTGTATTGGATGCCCTTGTCAGAGACCATTTCCATGACAACGAGTCCAGCTCCGAGCTCTTTTGCAATAGTACGAAAGGCTGAGTTGGTCACGCCAGCCATGGGTGCTAAAACGGTACGATTGGGAATCTCAACATTGCCAATCATAAAGGGTGTATTAAGATTTGTCACGAATGAGTTCCTCCAGGTCGTTTTCATCAAAGTTATAAGTTGTTTGGCAGAATTGACAAGTGATTTCTGCCCCATGGTCTTCCTCTTTCATTTCCTGTAAGTCTGAGCTTGGAAGGCTAGCAAGAGCATTCATAAAGCGTTCATGGCTACAGTCACATTGGAAACGGATTTCTTCTTCAGAAAGACGCTTGTAGGCCTCGTCACCGTAGATTGCTTTGAGGAGGGCTTCGATATGGTCTTCACTTTCGAGAAGGGTAGAGATAGCTGGCATTTCTTGGATGTGTTTCTCAAAACGGGCAATCTCTTCTTCCTTGGCTCCTGGTAAGACTTGGACTAGGAAACCACCTGCAACCTTGACCTTGTCTTCCTCATCCAAAAGGACATTGAGGCCGACTGCTGAAGGTGTTTGTTGGCTTTCAGTCAGGTAAAAGGCAAGGTCTTCACCGATTTCCCCAGAAATGAGGGGAGTCATAGAGTTGTAAGGATTTCCAGTACCGTAGTCTGTGATAACGAGGAATTGGCCATTGCCGACAAAAGGTCCAACTAGGACTTCACCAGTTGCAGTCTTTTTGATGTCAACACCAGAATTTTGAACATAGCCTTTGACATTCCCCTTGGTATCAGCGACGGTGATAATAGCACCTAGAGAGCTAGATCCCAGTACCTTCACTGTTAGTTTGGTATTTCCTTTTTCATTGGCTGCGAGAATCTGGCTAGCGATAAGAGTTCGACCAAGCGCTACAGTTGAGCTAGCTTGGGTTTGGTGTTTTTCTTGAGCAGTGCGGACGGTTTCTGTGCTATCAAGGACAAAAGCACGAAAGGCTCCGCTTTCTGATATTGTTTTAATAATTTTATCCATAGCTACTATTTTAGCATAAAAATGCCCAAAGGGGGAGCCGTGTGTTTGCTGATTTTTAGGATAATGGACCAGGAAATCAGCATGAAAATAAAAAGAGAAACAGATTATTTCAGCATTTGTAAGATTTATGCTATGCTTAAGGTAGAAAATGAAAGGGGTAACAAATGTATTTAGGAGACTTGATGGAAAAGGCTGAATCTGGCCAATTTTCAATCCTTTCCTTTCTATTACAAGAGTCTCAGACGACTGTCAAGGCTGTAATGGAGGAAACAGGATTTTCAAAAGCAACCCTAACCAAATATGTCACCCTTCTCAATGACAAGGCTTTGGATAGTGGCTTAGAGCTGAATATTCACTTAGAAGATGAAAATCTGCGTCTATCGATCGGTGCAGCGACCAAGGGGAGAGATATTCGGAGCTTGTTTTTGGAGAATGCTGTTAAATATCAGATTCTTGTTTATCTTCTCTACCACCAACAGTTTTTAGCCCATCAGCTGGCTCAAGAATTGATGATTAGTGAGGCTACGCTTGGTCGCCACTTAGCTAGTCTAAATCAGATTTTGTCAGAATTTGACTTATCCATCCAAAATGGACGGTGGCGAGGTCCAGAACATCAAATTCGCTATTTCTATTTCTGTCTTTTCCGCAAGGTTTGGTCCAGTCAGGAGTGGGAAGGTCACATGCAGAAACCAGAGAGAAAACAGGAGATTGCCACTTTAGAAGAAATCTGCGGTGCAAGTTTGTCTTCGGGTCAGAAATTGGACTTGGTTCTCTGGGCTCATATCAGTCAACAACGTCTCCGTGTCAATGCCTGTCAGTTTCAAGTGATAGAAGAGAAAATGCGAGGGTATTTTGACAATATTTTCTACCTTCGTTTGCATCGAAAGGCTCCGTCCTTTTTTGCTGGGCAACACCTTCCTCTAGGAACTGAGGACGGTGAGATGATGATTTTCTTCTCTTTCCTCCTATCCCATCGCATTCTTCCCCTTCATACTATGGAGTATATTCTTGGTTTTGGAGGGCAGTTGGCAGATTTACTGACACAATTGATTCAAGAAATGAAGAAGGAGGAGTTGCTGGGTGATTATACAGAGGATCACGTTACTTATGAACTCAGTCAGCTTTGTGGTCAAGTTTATCTATACAAGGGCTATATCTTACAGGATCGCTACAAGTACCAGTTAGAGAATCGTCATCCTTATTTGCTGATGGAACATGATTTTAGGGGAACGGCAGAGGAGATTTTTCATGCTCTACCGGCCTTTCAGCAGGGGACAGATTTAGATAGGAAAATTCTCTGGGAATGGCTCCAGTTAATCGAATATATGGCTGAAAATGGTGGTCAGCATATGCGGATTGGTCTGGATTTGACATCTGGTTTTCTTGTCTTTTCAAGGATGGCAGCCATTTTGAAACGGTATTTGGAATACAATCGTTTTATCACTATTGAAGCCTATGATTGTACTCGGCATTATGATTTGCTGGTTACCAATAACCCGATTCATAAGAAGGAACAGACCCCAGTTTATTATTTAAAAAATGACTTGGATTTGGAAGATTTGGCGGCTATTCGTCAGTTATTATTCACTTAAAAGGCTTGGTCGTTCCAGGTCTTTTTTGTGAAATTCACACAATCTCCTCACATTTTTTTAAAAATTAAAAAAAGTTGATGAACAAGAAAGCGCTTTATTTTGTATACTAGTAAGTGTAAAGAGGAAACATCCTCAAGATCTTTATCAGGAGGACAGCACATGTCACAAGAAAAATACATCATGGCCATTGACCAGGGGACTACAAGCTCTCGTGCCATTATTTTCAACAAAAAAGGAGAAAAAGTTAGCTCGAGTCAAAAAGAGTTTACCCAGATTTTCCCTCAGGCAGGTTGGGTAGAGCACAATGCCAATGAAATTTGGAACTCTGTTCAGTCAGTTATTGCGGGTGCTTTCATCGAAAGTGGTGTCAAGCCAAATCAAATCGAAGCAATCGGTATTACTAACCAGCGTGAAACAACTGTTGTCTGGGATAAGAAAACAGGGCTTCCTATCTACAACGCAATCGTTTGGCAGTCTCGCCAAACAGCCCCTTTAGCTGAGCAACTAAAAAACCAAGGTTATGTGGAAAAATTCCATGAAAAGACTGGTTTGATCATCGATGCTTACTTCTCAGCGACTAAGGTTCGTTGGATTTTGGATCATGTAGAAGGTGCTCAAGAGCGAGCAGAAAAAGGGGAATTGCTCTTTGGTACCATCGATACTTGGTTGGTTTGGAAATTGACTGACGGTGCGGCTCACGTGACGGACTACTCAAATGCAGCTCGTACCATGCTTTATAACATTAAAGAACTTAAATGGGATGATGAGATTTTGGAAATCCTCAACATTCCAAAGGCTATGTTGCCAGAAGTTCGTTCTAACTCTGAAATCTATGGTAAGACAGCTCCATTCCATTTCTACGGTGGAGAAGTGCCAATCTCAGGTATGGCTGGGGACCAACAAGCAGCCCTCTTTGGACAGTTGGCCTTTGAACCAGGTATGGTCAAGAATACTTATGGAACAGGTTCTTTCATCATCATGAATACTGGTGAAGAGATGCAGTTGTCTGAGAACAACCTATTAACAACCATTGGTTACGGAATCAATGGCAAGGTTTACTATGCCTTGGAAGGTTCAATCTTCATCGCAGGCAGCGCCATTCAGTGGCTTCGTGATGGACTTCGCATGGTTGAAAATTCACCAGAATCTGAAAAATATGCCCGTGATTCTCACAACAATGATGAAGTTTATGTCGTTCCAGCCTTTACAGGTCTAGGTGCTCCATACTGGAACCAAAACGCTCGAGGTTCTGTCTTTGGCTTAACTCGTGGAACAACTAAAGAAGACTTTATCAAGGCGACTTTGCAATCTATTGCTTATCAAGTACGTGACATCATCGACACCATGCAAGTGGATGCTCAGACAGCTATTCAAGTCTTAAAAGTAGACGGTGGTGCAGCTATGAACAATTTCCTCATGCAGTTCCAAGCTGATATTTTGGGAATCGATATCGCACGCGCCAAAAACTTGGAAACAACAGCTTTGGGGGCAGCCTTCTTAGCAGGTTTGTCAGTGGGCTATTGGAAAGACTTGGATGAGTTGAAACTCTTGAACGAGACAGGAGAGCTCTTCGAGCCATCTATGAACGAATCTCGCAAGGAACAACTCTACAAGGGCTGGAAGAAAGCTGTGAAAGCAACCCAAGTCTTTGCGGAAGTAGACGACTAATACTGGAAGAATAAAGCGACTTAGTTAGAAAGTGTGTAAATATGGAATTTTCAAAGAAAACACGTGAATTATCAATTCAAAAAATGCAGGAACGTACCTTGGACCTCTTGATTATCGGTGGAGGAATTACAGGGGCTGGTGTAGCCTTGCAGGCAGCGGCTAGCGGTCTTGAGACTGGTTTGATTGAAATGCAGGACTTCGCAGAAGGAACATCTAGCCGTTCAACAAAATTGGTTCACGGTGGTCTTCGTTACCTCAAACAATTCGACGTGGAAGTGGTGTCAGATACGGTTTCTGAACGTGCTGTAGTTCAACAAATCGCTCCCCACATTCCGAAACCAGACCCAATGCTCTTACCAGTTTACGACGAAGATGGAGCGACCTTTAGCCTCTTCCGTCTGAAAGTAGCCATGGACTTGTACGACCTTTTGGCAGGAGTTAACAACACGCCAGCTGCTAACAAGGTTTTGAGTAAGGAAGAAGTCTTGGAACGCCAGCCAAACTTGAAGAAAGAAGGCTTGGTAGGAGGTGGGGTTTACCTTGACTTCCGTAACAACGATGCGCGTCTCGTGATTGAAAATATCAAACGTGCCAACCAAGACGGTGCCCTCATTGCTAACCACGTGAAGGCAGAAGGCTTCCTCTTTGACGAAAGTGGCAAGATTACAGGTGTTGTAGCTCGTGATCTCTTGACAGACCAAGTCTTTGAAATCAAGGCCCGTCTGGTGATTAACACAACAGGTCCTTGGAGTGATAAAGTACGTAACTTGTCTAATAAGGGAACCCAATTCTCACAAATGCGTCCAACTAAGGGAGTTCACTTGGTAGTGGACTCAAGCAAGATCAAGGTTTCACAGCCAGTTTACTTTGACACTGGTTTGGGAGATGGTCGTATGGTCTTTGTTCTCCCGCGTGAAAACAAGACTTACTTTGGTACAACGGATACAGACTACACAGGGGATTTGGAACATCCAAAAGTGACTCAGGAAGATGTAGATTATCTACTTGGCATTGTCAACAACCGCTTCCCAGAAGCAAACATTACCATTGATGATATCGAAAGTAGCTGGGCAGGTCTTCGTCCATTGATCGCAGGCAATAGCGCTTCTGACTACAATGGAGGAAATAACGGAACCATCAGTGATGAAAGCTTTAACAACTTGATTGCGACTGTTGAATCTTATCTCTCTAAAGAAAAAACGCGTGAAGATGTTGAGGCTGCTGTCAGCAAGCTTGAAAGTAGCACATCTGAGAAACATTTGGACCCATCTGCAGTTTCACGTGGTTCGAGCTTGGACCGAGATGATAATGGTCTCTTGACCCTTGCTGGTGGTAAAATCACAGACTACCGTAAGATGGCTGAAGGAGCTATGGAGCGCGTGGTTGACATCCTCAAAGCAGAATTTGACCGTAGCTTTAAACTCATCAATTCTAAGACTTACCCTGTTTCAGGTGGGGAATTGAACCCAGCAAATGTGGACTCAGAAATCGAAGCCTTTGCGCAACTTGGAGTGTCACGTGGCTTGGATAGCAAGGAAGCTCACTATCTCGCAAATCTCTACGGTTCAAATGCACCGAAAGTCTTTGCTCTTGCTCATAGTTTGGAACAAGCACCAGGACTCAGTTTGGCGGATACTTTGTCACTTCACTATGCAATGCGCAATGAGTTGGCTCTGAGCCCAGTTGACTTCCTTCTTCGTCGTACCAACCACATGCTTTTCATGCGTGATAGCTTGGACAGCATCGTTGAGCCAGTTTTGAATGAAATGGGACGATTCTATGACTGGACTGAAGAAGAAAAAGCCGCTTACCGTGCTGATGTCGAAGCAGCTCTTGCTAACAATGATTTAGCAGAATTAAAAAATTAAGATAAAATAAAAGAGGTGGAGGGCAGGACTCCTTGTCTACCCTCTCCTTCTTTTTAATGGAGACAGAAAGATGATGAATGAATTATTTGGAGAATTTTTGGGGACTTTAATCCTGATTCTTCTAGGAAATGGTGTTGTTGCAGGTGTGGTTCTTCCTAAAACCAAGAGCAACAATGCAGGTTGGATTGTGATTACTATGGGTTGGGGAATTGCGGTTGCAGTTGCGGTCTTTGTATCTGGCAAGCTCAGTCCAGCTCATTTAAACCCAGCTGTGACCATTGGTGTGGCCTTAAAAGGTGGTTTGCCTTGGGCTTCCGTTTTCCCATACATCCTAGCTCAGTTCGCAGGGGCTATGCTGGGTCAGATTTTGGTTTGGTTGCAATTCAAACCGCATTATGAGGCAGAAGAAAATGCAGGCAATATCCTGGCAACCTTCAGTACTGGACCGGCCATCAAGGATACAGTTTCTAACTTAATCAGTGAAATCCTTGGCACCTTTGTTTTGGTATTGACAATCTTTGCTTTGGGGCTTTATGATTTTCAGGCAGGTATCGGCACCTTTGCAGTGGGGACTTTGATTGTCGGTATTGGTCTATCACTAGGTGGGACAACAGGTTGTGCCTTGAACCCTGCGCGTGACCTTGGACCTCGTATCATGCACAGTATCCTTCCAATTTCAAACAAGGGAGACGGAGACTGGTCTTATGCCTGGATTCCTGTTGTGGGACCTGTTATCGGTGCAGCCTTGGCCGTGCTTGTATTCTCACTTTTCTAAGATATTAAAACTCAATTATTCATACTTCAATAAACACAACTTACAAAAAATGACCAAAATAAAGGAGTACTTTCTCACTTCATTTTGGTCATTTTGATTTTTTTAAGTTTGTATACTGGTGTTGATTACTATTTCAGCTAAAAAGTCAGAATCCTTCACCGGTTCCTTCATCAATTTTTTGTTCTTGAATTTTATTTATTGTGTGAATAATTTCGTCTCATTACTAAGAGTTGGTTGAATTTTTTACTCTAGGAAATTAGATAATAGAAGTATCTATAGTTTTTAAATTATGATATAATGAATAAAGTTAACTATCTTTGGTAATATGATAGGAACTAATCTTAAAAAGATAAATCATGAGATGAGAAAAAGAAAAAAGGAGTTTGGCTGGTATGAATTATTTCGAGGGGAATGAGTTTTTCCTTCTTTTGTTTGTAGTTTTACTAATTGGTTTTGTAGTAAACTTTTTTGAAAAACGTAAGGACTACTATATTTTGGTGCTCTCCCTCTTATTTGCAGGAGCTATTTATGGCAAGAGTAGAGCAATGATTGTCTATTTAATCTCCTTTGTAATTTATCAATATTTTCTGGTTTTCATAGCACAGAGGATAGAAACAAAGCGGCTGAAACCTCTGGTTTTCCTTTCTATTCTCCCCTTAGTAATCAATAAAGTCTTTTCCCTGACTTCTTTGCATTTGTTGGCCTTTATTGGAATTTCCTACATGTCCTTTAAGACCATTCAAATCATGCTAGAAATATCGGATGGCTTGATTAAAGAAAAGATTAGCATAAAAGACTACCTGCAATTTTTACTTTTTTTCCCTACAGTTAGTGCTGGTCCGATTGATCGGAGTAGGAGATTTTTAAAAGAGATAAACGAGGTCATGCCTCGAAAAGAGTATCTAGAGTTAGCAGGGGACGGTGTGTATCGTATCGTTCTAGGCCTTCTTTACAAGGTTGTTTTGTCAACCTATGTGTACCAGATGTTACTCGCTCTAAATAATACTGGTACAGTCGTCTACTCAATCAAGTACATGTACCTTTACACCTTGTATCTTTTCTTCGACTTTGCAGGTTATAGTCTAATGGCTGTTGGAAGTAGTAACATTCTAGGTATTCAGACACCGATGAACTTTAACAAACCTTTCTTGAGTGTCGATATCAAGGATTTCTGGACTAGATGGCATATTACCTTATCAACCTGGTTGAGAGACTTTGTATTTTCAAGAGTATTGATGCAGGCCATCAGGAAAAAATGGTTTAAAAATAGATTACATAATGCAACATATGCCTATATGGTCAATATGTTGATCATGGGTTTATGGCATGGTCTTAGTGTAAGCTACATTTTTTATGGTTTTTATCATGGTATCTTGATGGCTGGATTTGAAGTGTATCAAAAGAAAAGTAATTTTTATAAGACAAATAAAAATAAAAACTGGTATAAGCTACTGAGTTGGTTTGTGACCATGAACTTGGTTATGATTGGTTTCTTTATCTTTTCAGGGGAACCATATAAAATTTTACTTACGATTTTAAAGAGATAAAAAATTGAAAAGAGATTGGACGGATCGAAGGGATAGGATAAAACGATATGATTAAACTAAAAGCATTTTTGCTATCGCTTGTGTTCGTAAGTGCGACGCTTGCCCTTTTAAGTGTGACATTTATTAAGAAGATTGATGATTATTATAAAGTTAAGGATAACAGTATTCGCTACAGCACTTCGTATGAAAAGTATAAAAGTAGAGATATTCTGACAAGCAATATTACTCCCAATACATTTGTTTTATTGGGCTCATCAGAGTTGGTTGCGACGATAAATGAAGACTACCATCCCAATAAAATTTTTAACTACAACGATTTTAATATCATGCAGATTGGGACTAGTTATTCACAAAACATCATTCAGGCTACGACCTTGGGTTCTATTGAAGGATCTATGACTAAGCGAAAAGTGGCTATAATAGAGTCGGTTCAGTGGTTTGAAAAAGATGGGACTCATCAGGATGCCTTTTTGAACAAGGCTTCTCAAGAACATATTTTCCATATGCTAAATAATGATAAGATTAGTAAGGAAACGAAAGAAAAACTAATTAATCGCATTATCGAGATTACCAAGGGGAACAAGCAACAAAATGACATCTACAAAAAATACAAAAGTTATTTCATAGATGAGAAAGGAACGATTGTTGATAAAAAACTATTAGAGTTCGATAACGCGATTTATTCCTTTAAACTCAAACATATTTTTTATCAAAAACATGCCAAATCAGATTATCCTTCACTAGGAGACAAAACCCCAGACTATGATTGGGAGAAAATGACGAATCAGTTTGTAGAAGAGGTCAAAAAGAAAACAGACAATAATGATTATGCTGTTGATAATAACTACTACAATACCTATTTAAAAGATCGTTATACATCGCTGAAGGATTCTAGTAAAGATTTGAGCTACCTCGAGTCACCAGAGTATTCAGATATGGAACTCTTCTTGACAGTTGCCAAGGAATTGGGCATTGAAGTTGAGGTCATTATTTTCCCAGTAAATGGTAAATGGAATGACTACACAGGTGTCTCAAGAGAGATGCGGGAGAAAACTTATAAAAAAATAGAAGATGTCGCAAAAAGCCATGGTGCAACGGTATTAAACTATGGAAACAGAGAGTATGATGATTACTTTTTATTTGATGTGATGCACGTTGGAGTGAAAGGATGGATGGAAGTTGAAAAAGAACTATACAAATTTGCAAACTAAGCTAACTAACACACATCGCTTAATCTTGTGGACGCTATTTTTCTATACGGTTATCTTAAGCATCGTGATTTATTGTTTTGTTACCGATTTTTCGAACATTCAAGAATTTATCTATAGTGAATTCTAGGATTACATACTATAAAAATCTCTAGATAAAGCGAACTGCACCGATAAAGTGAGACATAAGATAAGGCTCTATAATATTTATAGTGGAAAAATCCTCTATAGGTAGTATGGAGCCTACTTTGTTGTAGCTCCCCATATAATCCATACTGAAAAGCATTTAAGCTATCATTAGAAAGAATCATATGGAACAAATTAATGTTACTGGAACGTAGTGAAAATAGACGGGTAAACAATTGAAAAACTAGTCTATAAAGTGGTATAATAGCAGAAAAATAAATTAGTAAGAAATTGATTTTATTTTAGCGGAAAATTACAGAAATGAATGGTTTTTCTTGATGAAACAGAGAAAAGAATTGTACATATTTCTTGGTCGGACAGCCTTGTATTTTCTTATCTTTCTAGGGCTGCTTTACTTCTTTAGCTATCTTGGTCAGGGTCAAGGAAGCTTTATCTATAATGAATTTTAACTTGAAGGAGAATCCTTATTATGTCAAATAAAGCAATCGTAGATATGATTGAAACCATTGAGCATTTTGCTCAGACACAGCCTAGCTATCCTGTTTACAATGTTTTGGGGCAGGAACACACTTATGGAGATTTGAAGGCTGATTCGGATAGTTTAGCTGCAGCCATCGACCAACTGGATTTACCAGAGAAGTCTCCTGTGGTTGTTTTTGGTGGCCAAGAATATGAAATGTTGGCAACTTTTGTAGCTCTGACTAAGTCAGGACATGCCTACATTCCCATTGACAGCCATTCAGCCTTGGAGCGAGTTTCGGCTATTTTAGAAGTAGCAGAGCCAAGCTTGATTATTGCTATCTCAGACTTTCCATTGGAGCAGGTTTCTACGCCAATGATGACTCTAGCTCAGGTTCAAGAAGAATTTGCCCAAGGGACTAGCTATGAGATGACGCATCCAGTCAAGGGTAATGATAACTACTACATTATCTTTACTTCTGGTACAACTGGTAAGCCTAAGGGAGTACAGATTTCCCATGATAACCTCCTCAGTTTTACCAACTGGATGATTACGGATAAGGAATTTGCGACGCCAAGTCGTCCGCAAATGCTGGCTCAGCCACCTTATTCTTTTGACCTGTCCGTCATGTACTGGGCGCCGACCTTGGCACTGGGAGGTACGCTTTTTGCCCTTCCTTCAGCTATTACTCAGGACTTTAAGCAACTCTTTGCGACCATTTTTTCATTGCCAATCGCTATCTGGACTTCAACGCCTTCTTTTGCGGATATGGCTATGTTGTCAGAAGACTTTAATAGCGAGAAAATGCCTGGCATCACGCATTTCTACTTTGATGGCGAAGAATTGACGGTTAAAACGGCTCAAAAACTGCGCGAACGTTTCCCAAATGCCCGTATTATCAATGCTTACGGTCCAACAGAAGCGACAGTAGCTTTGTCAGCAGTTGCTGTGACAGACGAGATGCTAGCTACTCTCAAACGCCTCCCAATCGGCTATACCAAGGCTGATTCTCCAACCTTTATCATTGATGAGGAAGGAAATAAACTGTCAAATGGTGAACAGGGAGAAATCATTGTTTCTGGGCCAGCTGTGTCAAAAGGCTATATGAACAATCCTGAAAAAACAGCGGAAGCCTTCTTTGAGTTTGAAGGTCTGCCAGCCTATCACACAGGCGATGTGGGAACTATGACAGATGAGGGCTTGCTTCTCTACGGCGGACGCATGGACTTCCAGATTAAGTTCAACGGTTACCGCATTGAGTTAGAAGATGTCTCTCAAAATCTTAATAAGTCTCGCTTTATCGAGTCTGCTGTTGCAGTACCGCGTTATAACAAGGATCACAAGGTACAAAATCTGCTAGCCTATGTCATCTTAAAAGACGGTGTTCGTGAGCAGTTTGAGCGTGATATCGATATTACCAAGGCTATCAAGGAAGATTTAACAGATATCATGATGTCCTACATGATGCCGTCTAAATTCCTTTATCGAGACAGTTTGCCACTGACTCCAAATGGAAAAATTGACATCAAAGGATTGATTAACGAGGTGAATAAGAGATGATGGAGTTCTTTCAACAGCTTCCTCATTTAGAGCCATACGGTAATCCTCAGTATTTTGTCTATGTGATTGCTGCAACCTTGCCCATCTTTATCGGCCTCTTTTTCAAGAAACGCTTTGCCTGGTATGAAGTGCTGGTTAGTCTCTTCTTTATCGTCACCATGTTGGTAGGTGGGAAGACCAATCAGTTGGCTGCCTTGGGTATTTACCTTTGCTGGGAAATAGTGCTCCTGCTTTTCTACAAGCATTATCGAAAAAGCAAGGATGGCAAGTGGGTCTTCTACCTAGTTAGCTTTCTATCCCTCCTTCCGATTATCTTTGTCAAGGTGCAGCCAGCTATCAATGGAACGCAGTCTTTGCTTGGGTTTTTGGGAATTTCTTACCTGACCTTTCGTTCGGTTGGGATTATCATCGAGCTGAGAGATGGAGTGATTAAGGATTTTACCCTCTGGGAATTCCTCCGATTTCTTCTCTTCATGCCGACTTTTTCAAGTGGCCCAATCGATCGCTTTAAGCGGTTTAATGAAAATTATCAGACCATTCCTGAACGGGATGAGTTGATGGATATGCTGGATGAATCTGTTCGCTATATCATGTGGGGCTTTTTGTATAAGTTTATCCTGGCTCATGTTTTAGGAGAGACCTTGTTGCCTCCTCTGAAGAATCTAGCCCTGCAGTCAGGTGGTTTCTTTAATCTCTATGCTTTAGCGGTCATGTATATCTTTGGTCTGGAACTTTTCTTTGACTTTGCAGGTTACTCTATGTTTGCCTTAGCTATCTCAAACTTGATGGGAATCCGTAGCCCCATCAACTTTAACAAACCTTTTTTATCAAGAGATTTAAAAGAGTTTTGGAATCGTTGGCACATGAGTCTATCTTTCTGGTTCCGTGACTTTGTCTTTATGCGAATGGTGATGGTGTTGACCAGAAAGAAGGTTTTTAAAAATCGTAATGTAACCTCAAGTGTGGCCTACATTGTAAATATGCTGATTATGGGATTTTGGCATGGTGTAACCTGGTATTACATCGCCTATGGCCTCTTTCATGGATTAGGCTTGGTCATTAATGACGCTTGGATTCGCAAGAAAAAAACGCTCAATAAGGAACGGAAAAAAGCAGGGAAGCCTGCTCTACCTGAAAATCGCTGGATTCAGTTGCTTGGCATGGTTGTCACCTTCCATGTCGTCATGCTGTCATTCTTGATCTTTTCTGGATTTTTGAATGATTTATGGTTTAAAAAATAAAAGGAAATAAAATATGGATATCAAATCAGAAGTTATCGAAATTATTGATGAGTTGTTTATGGAAGATGTTTCTGACATGATGGATGAAGATCTTTTTGATGCAGGTGTCTTGGATAGTATGGGAACGGTTGAGTTGATTGTGGAGATTGAAAACCGTTTTGACATTCGTGTCCCTGTTACAGAGTTTGGTCGCGATGACTGGAATACGGCTAATAAAATCATAGCTGGCATTGTGGAGCTACAAAATGCTTAAACGCTTATGGATGATCTTCGGACCGGTCTTGATAGCTGGTTTGTTGGTTTTTCTGCTCATTTTCTTTTATCCTACTGAGATGCGTCATAATCTAGGAGCTGAAAAGCGTTCAGCGGTGGCTACTACCACAGAAAGTTTTAAGGAGAGGAGTCAAAAGGTCAGAGCCTTATCTGATCCAAATATGCGTTTTGTTCCCTTCTTTGGCTCCAGTGAATGGCTTCGTTTTGACGGTGCTCATCCTGCAGTCTTGGCTGAGAGATACAATCGCACCTACCGCCCTTATCTTTTAGGACAGAGGGGAGCTGCTTCACTTAATCAGTATTTTGGGATGCAACAGATGTTGCCACAGCTAGAGAATAAACAAGTTGTGTATGTTATCTCACCTCAGTGGTTCAGTAAAAATGGCTATGAGCCAGCAGCTTTCCAGGAATATTTTAATGGAGACCAGTTGACCAGTTTTCTGGAACATCAATCTGGAGATCAGGCTAGTCAATATGCAGCGACTCGCTTACTACAGCAGTTTCCCAACGTAGCTATGAAGGAACTGGTTCAGAAGTTGGCAAGTAAAGAAGAATTGTCGAAAGCAGACAATGAAATGATTGAATTATTGGCTCGGTTTAATGAACACCAAGCTTCCTTTTTTGGTCAGTTTTCTGTTAGGGGCTATGTCAATTATGATAAGCATGTGGGTAGATATTTAAAAACCTTACCAGATCAGTTTTCTTATCAAGCCATAGAAGATATTGTTAAAGCAGATGCAGAAAAGAATACTTCTAATAATGATTTAGGAATGGAAAATTATTTCTATACTACTCAGATTAAAAAGGACTTGAAGAAATTAAAAGGTTCTCAGAAAACACATACCTATCTCAAGTCGCCAGAGTATAATGACTTGCAGTTGGTTTTAACACAGTTTTCTAAATCTAAGGTCAACCCGATTTTTATCATTCCACCTGTTAATAAAAAATGGATGGACTATGCTGGTCTACGAGAGGATATGTACCAACAAACGGTGCAGAAGATTCGCTACCAGTTAGAAAGTCAAGGTTTTACTAATATAGCAGATTTTTCTAAGGATGGAGGGGAGCCTTTTTTTATGAAGGATACCATTCATCTGGGTTGGTTGGGTTGGTTAGCTTTTGACAAGGCTGTTGATCCTTTCCTATCCAATCCCACACCAGCTCCGACTTACCATCTGAATGAGCGCTTTTTCAGTAAAGACTGGGCGACTTATGATGGAGATGTCAAGGAATTTCAATAGATAATAGTATAGAAGAGTTCAAGAATGAAACTGGTTTTCACGTTTTTTCTTGACTCTTTTTTTGGTTGTGATATAATTAACCAGTAAATAATTTCAAAGAATAGTATTTTTCTCTTAAAAATGGAGAAATCTAAAAGGAAAGGAGTCAGATATGAGACAGCTAGCGAAGGATATTGATGCATTTTTAAATGAGGTAATTTTGCAGGCAGAAAATCAGCATGAAATCCTAATAGGTCATTGCACTAGCGAGGTAGCTCTGACCAATACCCAGGAGCATATCCTCATGCTCTTGTCGGAGGAATCTTTAACCAATTCAGAGTTGGCTCGTCGCCTCAATGTCAGTCAGGCGGCAGTTACCAAGGCCATTAAGTCTTTGGTCAAGGAAGGGATGTTGGAAACATCTAAAGATCCGAAGGATGCGCGTGTAATTTTTTATCAGTTGACTGATTTGGCTCGTCCAATCGCTGAGGAGCACCATCATCACCATGAGCATACACTTTTAACTTATGAACAAGTGGCGACACAGTTTACTCCAAATGAACAAAAAGTGATCCAGCGGTTTTTGACTGCTTTAGTAGGAGAAATCAAATAATGAGATATATTACGGTAGAGGATTTATCCTTCTATTATGATAAGGAGCCCGTTCTTGAACATATCAATTATAGTGTTGATAGTGGGGAATTTGTTACCTTGACAGGGGAAAATGGGGCAGCTAAGACGACACTCATCAAGGCCAGTCTCGGGATTCTTCAGCCACGCATTGGCAAGGTGACCATTTCAAAGACAAATACGCAGGGTAAGAAATTGAGAATAGCCTACCTTCCTCAACAAATTGCCAGTTTTAATGCTGGTTTTCCAAGTACGGTGTATGAATTTGTCAAATCTGGTCGTTATCCGCGAAAAGGCTGGTTCCGTCGTTTGAATGCTCATGATGAGGAGCATATCAAGGCTAGTTTGGACTCAGTTGGCATGTGGGAACACAGAGACAAACGCTTGGGTTCTTTATCTGGAGGACAAAAGCAGCGAGCGGTAATCGCGCGTATGTTTGCTTCTGACCCAGATGTGTTTATCCTAGACGAGCCGACAACGGGAATGGATGCAGGAAGTAAAAACGAATTTTACGAACTCATGCACCACAGCGCCCATCATCATGGCAAGGCTGTTTTGATGATTACCCATGACCCTGAAGAAGTTAAGGACTATGCGGACCGCAATATTCATTTAGTCCGTAACCAAGACTCGCCATGGCGTTGTTTCAACGTTCATGAGAATGATCAGGAGGTGAGTCATGCTTAGTTTGTTATCTTATGACTTTATGCAACGTGCCTTTCTGGCCGTTATTGCCATGAGTCTTTTCTCGCCGGTATTGGGGACCTTCTTAATCTTGCGCCGTCAGAGTTTGATGAGCGATACCCTTAGCCACGTCTCACTTTCAGGTGTAGCCTTTGGTCTGGTCCTAGGGATTTCTCCGACTGTTTCTACGATTGCCATTGTCTTGATTGCGGCTGTCTTTCTGGAGTATCTCCGTACGGTTTACAAGAGCTTTATGGAAATCGGGACAGCTATCCTCATGTCAACGGGTCTGGCTGTTTCTCTGATTGTCATGAGCAAGGGTAAAAGCTCGAGTTCAATGAGTTTGGACCAGTATCTTTTTGGTTCGATCGTGACTATCAGTGAAGAGCAGGTTATTTCCCTCTTTGTCATTGCGGCGGTTGTTTTGATTTTGACCTTCCTCTTCCTTCGTCCAATGTATATCTTGACTTTTGATGAGGATACGGCTTTTGTGGATGGCTTGCCAGTTCGTACCATGTCCATTCTTTTTAACATGGTGACAGGGGTGGCCATTGCCCTTATGATTCCTGCTGCGGGAGCTCTTCTGGTATCGACTATCATGGTCTTACCAGCTAGTATTGCCCTTCGTCTAGGGAAAAACTTTAAATCGGTTATGCTGCTTGCCAGTGCTATTGGATTTTTGGGAATGGTAGCAGGACTTTACATTTCCTACTATGCAGAAACACCTGCAAGTGCAAGTATTACCATTATTTTTGTAACTGTCTTTTTACTCATTAGTTTAGTAAGACGTTTTATCAAATAGGAGACTAACGTGAAAAAAATTAGCTTATTGCTAGCCAGTTTATGCGCCTTGTTTTTAGTGGCTTGTTCCAATCAAAAGCAGGCAGATGGCAAATTAAATATCGTGACAACCTTTTACCCTGTCTATGAATTTACCAAGCAAGTCGCAGGAGATACTGCTAATGTAGAACTCCTAATCGGTGCTGGTACAGAACCCCATGAATATGAACCGTCTGCCAAGGCAGTTGCCAAAATCCAAGATGCAGATACCTTCGTTTATGAAAATGAAAACATGGAAACATGGGTTCCTAAATTGCTAGATACTTTGGATAAGAAAAAGGTCAAAACCATCAAGGCGACAGGCGATATGTTGCTCTTGCCAGGTGGTGAGGAAGAAGAGGGAGACCATGACCATGGAGAAGAAGGACATCACCATGAGTTCGATCCCCATGTTTGGTTATCACCGGTTCGTGCCATTAAACTAGTAGAGCACATCCGTGACAGCTTGTCAGCAGACTATCCTGATAAAAAAGAAACCTTTGAGAAGAATGCTGCTGCCTATATCGAAAAATTGCAAGCCTTAGATAAGGCTTATGCAGAAGGCTTGTCTCAAGCAAAACAAAAGAGCTTTGTGACTCAACATGCAGCCTTTAACTATCTTGCCTTGGACTATGGACTCAAACAAGTAGCAATCTCAGGCCTTTCTCCAGATGCAGAGCCATCAGCTGCTCGCTTGGCAGAATTGACAGAATATGTCAAGAAAAATAAAATTGCTTATATCTATTTTGAAGAAAATGCCTCACAAGCCCTTGCTAACACACTTTCAAAAGAAGCAGGTGTTAAAACAGATGTCCTTAATCCTTTAGAAAGTCTGACAGAAGAGGACACCAAGGCTGGAGAAAATTACATCTCCGTGATGGAGAAAAACCTCAAGGCTTTGAAACAAACAACGGACCAAGAAGGCCCAGCAATTGAGCCTGAAAAGGCCGAGGATACCAAGACAGTTCAAAATGGTTACTTTGAGGATGCAGACGTCAAGGACCGCACCTTGAGTGACTATGCAGGTAACTGGCAATCAGTTTATCCTTTCCTTGAAGATGGTACGTTTGATCAAGTCTTTGACTACAAGGCTAAGTTGACAGGTAAGATGACCCAGGCTGAGTACAAGGCCTACTATACAAAAGGCTATCAGACAGATGTGACTAAGATTAACATCACTGATAACACTATGGAATTTGTTCAAGGTGGACAAAGCAAGAAATATACTTACAAGTATGTTGGTAAGAAAATCTTGACTTACAAGAAAGGCAATCGTGGCGTGCGCTTCCTCTTTGAAGCGACAGATGCGGACGCTGGACAATTCAAGTATGTTCAGTTTAGCGACCACAATATCGCCCCAGTTAAGGCAGAACATTTCCATATCTTCTTTGGAGGAACAAGCCAAGAAGCCCTCTTTGAAGAAATGGATAACTGGCCAACCTACTACCCAGATAACCTATCTGGCCAAGAAATCGCCCAAGAAATGTTAGCGCATTGATGAGAAACCGACTAGTTCATAGGAGCTAGTCGGTTTTTGGGTACTAGATGGCTAACTTCATTATAGATCTTTCAGATACCTAAGGAACGTAATCGGTAACCGATGACAAAAATAGTATATCACATTAAATTTGGATCATCAATAATGCTTAATGCTTGAACTATTGGAGTGCGGTTCACTTCAATGATGTTTTTTGTGAGTCTTTTAAAGAGATTAACCGTTACTTGTTTCGTTTCTTTGTCCACGACTTGTAAAGTTTAGATAGTATGTTGATAATCAACGGAGTTAGAAAGAACTAGCATGGTAGACCTAATTCTTTACCAGTTGGTTTAGCAAGAAATCAGACGACAATGTGACAATTCACCTCTAATTATTGACATTTCAGGAAAAATCGCAGTAAAAACTGCACAGCCTTCTTTAAATGTGCTATAATACAGGAAAAATAATGATGGAGGTCACGATAATGGCAACATTTTTGATGATTTTTGTGGTGGTTTGTGTGCTCCTATTGGTGATAGTCACACTGAGTACAGTTTATGTAGTTCGTCAGCAGTCGGTGGCGATTATTGAACGCTTTGGGAAATACCAAAAGGTTGCCAATAGCGGTATTCATATTCGCTTGCCTTTTGGGATTGACTCGATTGCAGCGCGGATTCAGTTGCGCTTGTTGCAAAGTGATATTGTGGTTGAGACTAAGACCAAGGACAATGTGTTCGTGATGATGAATGTGGCGACTCAGTATCGTGTCAACGAGCAGAGCGTGACAGATGCTTACTATAAACTCATGCGTCCAGAATCTCAGATTAAATCTTATATCGAAGATGCTCTTCGCTCTTCTGTTCCCAAATTAACCTTGGATGAATTGTTTGAGAAAAAAGATGAGATTGCCCTTGAAGTTCAACATCAAGTAGCAGAAGAAATGACTACTTACGGTTATATTATTGTGAAAACCTTGATTACTAAGGTCGAACCAGATGCAGAAGTCAAGCAATCCATGAATGAAATCAATGCGGCGCAACGCAAGCGGGTCGCAGCGCAAGAATTGGCGGAAGCCGATAAGATTAAAATCGTCACTGCAGCTGAAGCCGAAGCAGAAAAAGACCGCCTCCATGGTGTGGGGATTGCCCAACAACGTAAGGCGATTGTGGATGGATTGGCAGAGTCTATCACAGAACTCAAGGAAGCCAATGTTGGTATGACAGAAGAGCAAATCATGTCTATCCTCTTGACCAATCAGTATTTGGATACCTTGAATACCTTTGCCTCTAAAGGAAATCAGACTATCTTTTTACCAAATACGCCAAATGGTGTGGATGATATCCGTACACAAATCTTGTCAGCCCTTCGCGCTGAGAAGAAATAATAGACTAAAGAGCCTGGAGTCAGGCTCTTTTTAGTGTTCGTGAGAGATAAGTCTTAGCTATTCATAAAAGTTACTAACAGGTTGTGGATAAGTGTGGATAACTTCTGATTATTTTAGTGATAATTCTTATTTGTGTGACCAATTTAGTAACTTTTGAGGATTATAAAGTAGTTTTAATTGCTGAAACTCAAGAGTTAAGCACAGTTTGGGATAGTTATTCACAGATTGTGGATAATCTTGGGGATTGCAGATTTTTTATTATTTAGCGATGACTTGGTAACCAGCTAAGTGTAAAGGTTAGTTGTTCAGCTTTTAAGAGGTTTTGGTGTTGAATAGTTGATACGAGTGTTTTATCCAGTCGGCATTCTTTTACAAAGTTAAAATGGCTGTGGTTTTGCTCAGCATGAATATCTAGCCATTTATCTTCTTTGGCAAGATAGACTCGGAGATGGTCAAAGAGAGGAATTCCGAGGTCATAGTTTGGTTTGCCTGGACAGGTCGGATAAAAACCGAGAGCTGACCAGATGTACCAGGCTGAGAGACTGCCATTGTCTTCATCGCCAGGATAGGCTTCCCAACTTGGGTGAAAAGCTTTCTGACGGAGCGTCTTGATGAGAAGAGCAGTGTAGTCAGGGTAATCGCTGTAACGGAAGAGATAAGGAATGTGGAAGCTAGGTTGGTTGGAAATAGCGAGTTGTCCAAAAGGAGCAGTAGCCATTTCGCTCATTTCGTGAATCTCGTAACCATAGCCCGTTGTTTCAAAGAGGGGAGCATCCTGACAGACTTTCAAAAGATAGTTGCTAAAGGTTTCTTTTCCACCCATAAGTTGGATTAAGCCTGGGATGTCGTGGATGACGCCTAAAGTTGCTTGGATGGCAGAGCATTCGGCATAGTCGCGTCCCCAACTATAAGGAGAGAAGTCAGGACGGAAGTTGCCTTGATTGTCACGCGCTCGCATGTAACCTATCTCAGCGTCAAATAGATGGCGGTAATTTTGTGATGAAGTCTTGTAGATTTCAGCGATTTCTATTTTCCCTAGTTTTTCAGCACAGCTAGCGATACAAAAATCGCTATAGGCATAGTCTAGGGTGTGGCTGACGCTTTCGTGGTGGTCGGTAGAGAGGTAGCCCAGTTCTTGGTATTGGGCTAGTCCGTGGCGACCATTGATACCGAGAGGGTCGGACTTGCTGGCTGTTTCAAGCATGGCTTGGAGGAGTTCTTCTTCTAGGTCGGGGGCCATGTCCTTGCAGGCGCTATCGGCGATAATACCGTCTAAAAGTGTACCTGGCATCATACCCCGTTCATCTGGAGCCAGCCATTTTGGAAGGAAACCAGTATCGCGGTAGTTATTGAGAAATCCTTCTAAGAAGCGGTGGTAGTGTTCCGGTATAATAAGGGCAAAGAGGGGGAATGTGGTGCGGAAGGTATCCCAGAAACCATTATTGCTAAAGAGGACACCGGGTTTGACAGTACAAGTAGCCAGATCCATGTGGATGGCTTGCCCTGATTCATTAACCTCATAAAAAGTCTGTGGGAAGAGGAAGAGTCTGTAAAGGCAGTGGTCAAAAAAGGTTCGGTCAGCCTCTCCTGTTTCTATAACGTCAAAACGGTGAAGGAGATTTTCCCAATCCGCTTGGGTATTTGCTTTACAGCTATCAAAGTCCGTTTGAGGTAGATTAAATAGCGCTTGAGAAGGAGAGATGAAAGAAGTCGCTAATTGGATTTCAGCATGACTATCTGCCAGGTCAATTCGCCAGTCTTCGCTTTCTCTGCTAACAGAAAGAATATCCGTCTTCATTTTTAGGGCAGTGAAGAGTATCAGTGGATTTTTATTGGTCTCAGTTTTTCCTTCTTGTCTTAGGCTCAGGGTCCGCTTATCTACTTGCTCCACGGTCAGTTCATCTGCTGCGTGAAGATAGAGGGAGAGGGGTTTGCCTTGCTTTTGCTCCAAACGAATAGAAGCGCCATAGCAAGTTGGTGTGAGCTGGCTTTCAATCTGATAGCGCAGGGAGAAAATTTTCAGATAATGAGGTTGGAAAGAGGCATTATCTATATTATAGGAAGACTGACGATGAAAGAGGCTGTCTCCACCCAGCTGACCTGTGACAGGTGTCAGAAGGAGCCAAGAGTAGTCTCCAATCCAAGGGCTGGGCTGGTGGGTTAAACGAATCCCCTGAAAGATAGGCAGATGCGGATCGAAAAACCAAGATCCCTCCTGGTCGCTGGTCTGGGGTACAAAGTAATTCATCCCAAAAGGAACGCCTGTGTATGGCAGGGTGTTTCCCCGAGAAAAGGCATGCTTGCTGGTAGTTCCAAATCGGGTATCGATGGTTTCAAGTAGTGGTTTCATAGTCTTTCCTTTGGCTGTTTTTCTACATTATATCAGAAAAAGATAGCCTTTAGAAAAGGAGTTTCAAAGATAACTATTTTGTAGAAAAATGACTATCATTTGTGTATGTATTTTCTGTCTCAAAAGCTATATACTGAAAATGAAACTTGTTTGAAAGAGGACACTGCACGATGATTTATTCGAAAGAAATTGTTAGAGAATGGCTAGATGAAGTGGCAGAGCGGGCTAAGGACTATCCAGAGTGGGTGGATGTCTTTGAGCGTTGCTACACTGACACTTTGGACAATACGGTTGAAATTCTCGAAGACGGTTCAACTTTTGTCTTGACTGGGGATATTCCTGCTATGTGGCTTCGGGATTCGACAGCCCAACTCAGACCTTACCTGCATGTGGCTAAAAGGGATGCCCTCTTGCGTCAGACCATCTCAGGTTTGGTCAAACGTCAGATGACCTTGGTACTCAAGGATCCCTATGCCAATTCCTTTAACATTGAGGAAAACTGGAAGGGGCACCACGAGACCGACCACACAGACCTTAATGGCTGGATTTGGGAACGCAAGTATGAGGTGGACTCGCTTTGCTATCCTTTGCAGTTGGCTTATCTCCTCTGGAAAGAGACTGGCGAAACTAGTCAGTTTGATGAGACTTTTGTCGCAGCGACTAAGGAAATTCTCCATCTTTGGACGGTGGAACAAGACCACAAGAACTCTCCTTATCGTTTTGTCCGAGATACGGACCGCAAGGAAGATACCTTGGTAAATGATGGCTTTGGACCTGATTTTGCAGTGACAGGTATGACTTGGTCAGCTTTTCGTCCGAGTGATGACTGCTGCCAGTATAGCTACTTGATTCCGTCAAATATGTTTGCCGTAGTAGTCTTGGGTTATGTGCAAGAAATCTTTGCAGCATTAGACCTGGCTGATAGCGAGAGTGTTATTGTTGATGCCAAGCGTCTTTGTGCTGAAATCCAAGAAGGAATTGAAAACTACGCCTACACAAGCAACAGCAAGGGCGAAAAGATTTATGCCTTTGAAGTGGATGGTCTAGGAAATGCCAGCATCATGGATGATCCAAACGTACCAAGTTTGTTGGCTGCACCTTATCTGGGCTACTGCGATATTGACAACGAAGTCTATCAAGCAACTCGTCGTACCATTCTGAGCCCTGAAAATCCATACTTTTACCAAGGAGAATACGCTAGCGGTCTAGGAAGTTCTCACACCTTCTATCGCTATATCTGGCCGATTGCTCTGTCTATCCAAGGATTGACAACGACAGATAAAGCAGAGAAAAAATTCTTGCTGGATCAGCTGGTTGCTTGTGATGGGGGGACAGGTGTCATGCATGAAAGCTTCCACGTGGACGACCCAACTCTCTACTCTCGTGAATGGTTCTCTTGGGCTAATATGATGTTCTGTGAATTGGTCTTGGATTACTTGGACATCCGTTAAGGAACACGATTTAGCTCAACTGATTCTTGTCAGAATCACAATTTTACATTTAAAACGTTAACAATAAAAATTTAAATTTAGAATGAGGTTTTACTTCATGGAAAATGTTGTTGTACATATTATCTCACATAGTCACTGGGATCGTGAGTGGTACTTGCCTTTTGAAAGCCACCGTATGCAGTTGGTGGAATTGTTTGACAATCTCTTTGATCTCTTTGAAAATGACCCTGAGTTCAAGAGCTTCCACTTGGATGGTCAAACCATTGTCCTTGATGACTACTTGGAGATTCGCCCTGAAAATCGCGACAAAGTCCAACGATACATCGACCAAGGCAAACTTAAAATTGGTCCTTTTTACATCTTGCAAGATGACTACTTGATTTCAAGTGAAGCCAATGTCCGTAATACTCTTATCGGTCAGCAGGAGGCTGCAAAATGGGGCAAATCAACTCAGGTTGGTTACTTCCCAGATACCTTTGGAAATATGGGGCAAGCTCCTCAAATCCTTCAAAAATCAGGCATTCACGTGGCAGCCTTTGGTCGTGGTGTGAAACCGATTGGATTTGACAACCAAGTTCTCGAAGATGAGCAGTTTACTTCCCAGTTTTCAGAAATGTACTGGCAGGGTGCGGATGGTAGTCGTGTTCTCGGTATCCTCTTTGCCAACTGGTATAGTAATGGGAATGAAATTCCAGTGGATAAAGACGAGGCCTTGACCTTCTGGAAACAAAAACTGGCAGACGTGCGTGACTATGCTTCTACCAACCAATGGTTGATGATGAACGGTTGTGACCACCAGCCTGTCCAGAAAAATCTGAGCGAAGCCATTCGTGTGGCAAATGAACTCTTCCCAGATGTAACCTTTGTGCATAGTTCTTTTGATGAATATGTTCAAGCCGTGGAAAGTGCCCTACCAGAGCAATTGTCAACGGTTACAGGCGAGTTAACCAGTCAGGAAACAGACGGCTGGTACACACTTGCTAACACTTCTTCATCTCGTATTTATCTCAAACAAGCCTTCCAAGAAAATAGCAACCTCCTAGAGCAAGTTGTAGAACCCTTGACTATTATCACTGAGGGTCATAACCACAAGGACCAGTTGACCTATGCTTGGAAAACACTTTTACAAAATGCGCCACATGATAGCATCTGTGGCTGTAGCGTGGACGAAGTTCACCGTGAGATGGAAACTCGTTTTGCCAAGGTCAACCAAGTCGGAAACTTTGTGAAGAGCAATCTTCTTAACGAGTGGAAGGGCAAAATAGCTACAGCTAAAGCTCAAAGTGACTATCTCTTTACTGTCATTAACACAGGCTTGCATGATAAGGTCGATACTGTCAGCACAGTGATTGATGTGGCGACTTGTGATTTCAAGGAATTGCACCCAACAGAAGGCTACAAGAAGATGGCTGCTCTTACCTTGCCAAGCTACCGTGTAGAGGACTTGGATGGTCGTCCTGTAGAGGCTAAAATCGAAGATCTTGGAGCTAATTTTGAGTATGATTTACCAAAAGACAAGTTCCGCCAAGCTCGTATCGCTCGTCAAGTGCGCGTGACTATTCCTGTTCACCTAGCGCCACTTTCTTGGACAACCTTCCAATTGCTGGAAGGAGAGCAAGAACACCGTGATGGTATTTACCAAAACGGGGTGGTCGATACGCCATTTGTAACGGTGAGTGTGGATGACAATATCACAGTCTATGACAAGACAACTCACGAAGCTTACGAAGACTTTATCCGTTTTGAGGACCGTGGGGACATCGGAAATGAGTATATCTATTTCCAACCAAAAGGAACAGAGCCAATCTATGCAGAGCTTAAGGGCTATGAGGTCTTGGAAAACACAGCTCGTTACGCTAAGATTTTGCTCAAACATGAATTGACCGTGCCTGTCAGTGCAGATGAAAAGCTAGAAGAAGAGCAAAAAGGCATCATCGAGTTTATGAAGCGTGAAGCTGGACGTTCAGAAGAATTGACAAGCCTTCTTCTTGAAACTGAGATGACTATCTTCGTTGATAATCCACAAATTCGCTTTAAAACTCGCTTTACTAACACTGCCAAAGACCACCGTATCCGTCTCTTGGTCAAGACTCATAACACGCGTCCAAACAATGATTCTGAAAGCATTTATGAGGTGGTGACACGACCAAACAAACCAGCAGCTTCATGGGAAAATCCTGAAAATCCTCAACACCAACAAGCCTTTGTCAGTCTGTATGATGATGAAAAAGGTGTGACTGTATCTAACAAGGGATTGAATGAATACGAAATCCTTGGAGACGACACCATTGCAGTGACTATTTTGCGTGCATCAGGTGAGCTAGGTGACTGGGGTTACTTCCCAACACCAGAAGCACAATGCTTGCGTGAGTTTGAAGTCGAGTATGCTCTCGAATGCCACCAAGCCCAGGAACGCTTCTCAGCCTATCGTCGTGCTAAAGCCTTGCAGACACCATTTACTAGCCTTCAGCTTGCTAAACAAGAAGGAAGCGTGGCTGCGACTGGTAGCCTCTTGAGCCATTCTGTTCTCAGCATACCTCAAATCTGTCCAACAGCCTTTAAGGTGGCTGAAAATGAAGAAGGTTATGTCCTTCGTTACTACAATATGTGTAGTGAAAATGTACGTGTACCGGAAAGTCAACATCTCTTCCTTGACCTACTTGAACGACCATACCCAGTTCATAGAGGCCTCATTTCACCACAAGAGATTCGTACAGAATTCATCAAAAAAGAAGAAATTTAATTTCAAAAAGTAAACATAAAAAGAAAGGAGGGGCGAAAAGGTAAGAACTAACTACTGATTCGCCCCTTTTTATGGTAAAAATAATGACCATTGCAACGATTGATATCGGAGGGACTGGAATTAAGTTTGCCAGTCTGACTCCTGATGGGAAAATACTAGATAAGACAAGCATTCCAACACCAGAAAACTTGGAGGATTTACTAGCGTGGCTAGATCAACGCTTGTCAGAGCAGGATTATAGCGGGATTGCTATGAGCGTTCCAGGTGCGGTCAATCAAGAGACAGGTGTGATTGATGGCTTCAGTGCCGTGCCCTACATTCACGGATTTTCTTGGTATGAAGCGCTTAGCTCTTATCAGATTCCTGTCCATCTGGAAAATGATGCCAACTGCGTTGGACTCAGTGAATTACTGGCCCAGCCAGAACTTGAAAATGCAGCCTGTGTCGTGATTGGGACAGGGATTGGCGGAGCCATGATTATCAATGGTAGACTTCATCGAGGTCGCCACGGCCTGGGTGGAGAATTTGGCTACATGACCACCCTTGCCCCTGCTGAAAAGCTCAACAACTGGTCGCAATTAGCGTCAACTGGAAATATGGTGCGATACGTGATTGAAAAATCTGGTCAAACTGACTGGGACGGCCGCAAGATTTACCAAGAGGCCGAAGCAGGAAATGTTCTTTGCCAAGAAGCCATTGAGCGCATGAACCGTAATCTGGCGCAAGGCTTGCTCAATATTCAGTATCTGATTGATCCAGATGTCATTAGCCTGGGAGGCTCTATCAGTCAAAATCCAGATTTTATTCAAGGTGTCAAGAAGGCTGTTGATAACTTTGTCGAGATCTACGAAGAATACACGGTCGCACCTGCCATACAAGCCTGCACCTATCACGCAGATGCTAATCTCTACGGTGCCCTTGTCAACTGGCTACAGGAGGAAAATCAATGGTAAGATTTACAGGACTTAGTTCCAAACAAACGCAAGCTATTGAGGTTTTAAAAGGTCACATTTCTCTACCAGATGTCGAAGTAGCTGTCGCTCAGTCTGACCAAGCCTCTATCTCTATCAAGGGTGAGGGTGGCCACTATCAACTAACTTACCGCAAACCCCACCAACTTTATCGTGCCTTGTCCTTGTTGGTAACAGTTCTAGCAGAAGGTGACAAAATAGAGATTGAGGAGCAGGCGGCTTATGAAGATTTGGCTTATATGGCAGACTGTTCTCGAAATGCGGTGCTGAATGTGGCTTCTGCCAAGCAGATGATTGAGGTCTTGGCTCTCATGGGCTACTCAATCTTTGAGCTCTACATGGAAGATACCTACCAGATTGAAGGGCAGCCTTACTTTGGCTATTTCCGTGGAGCCTACTCAGCTGAGGAATTGCAGGAAATCGAAACCTATGCCCAGCAGTTTGACATGACTTTTGTTCCTTGTATTCAGACCTTGGCCCACTTGTCTGCCTTCGTTAAATGGGGTGTCAAAGAAGTTCAGGAGCTCCGTGATGTGGAGGATATCCTCCTTATCGGCGAAGAAAAGGTTTATGACCTGATTGGTGGCATGTTTGCTACCCTATCTAAACTGAAGACTCGCAAGGTCAATATTGGGATGGACGAAGCCCACTTGGTTGGTTTGGGACGCTACTTGATTCTGAACGGTGTTGTGGATCGTAGTCTCCTCATGTGCCAACACTTGGAGCGCGTGCTAGATATTGCTGACAAATATGGTTTCCACTGCCAGATGTGGAGCGATATGTTCTTTAAACTTATGTCAGCAGATGGCCAGTACGACCGCGATGTGGAAATTCCAGAAGAAACTCGTGTCTACCTGGACAGTCTCAAAGACCGTGTGACCTTGGTTTACTGGGACTATTATCAGGACAGCGAGGAAAAATACAACCGCAATTTCCGCAACCATCACAAGATTAGCCATGACCTTGCCTTTGCAGGTGGTGCTTGGAAGTGGATTGGTTTCACACCCAATAACCATTTCAGCCGTCTCATCGCTCTTGAAGCCAATAAAGCCTGTCGTGCCAATGATATAAGAGAAGTCATTGTGACGGGTTGGGGAGACAATGGTGGCGAGACAGCTCAGTTTTCTATCCTACCAAGCTTACAAATCTGGGCAGAGCTAAGCTACCGCAATGACCTAGACCGTTTGTCTGCACACTTCAAAACCAATACTGGTCTATCGGTTGAGGACTTTATGCAGATTGACCTAGCTAATCTCTTGCCAGACCTACCGGGTAATCTCAGCGGGATCAATCCTAACCGCTATGTCTTTTATCAGGATATTCTCTGTCCGATCCTTGATCGACACATGACACCTGAACAGGACAAACCGCACTTCGCTCAGGCTGCTGAGACGCTTGCTAACATTAAAGAAAAAGCTGGCAACTATGCCTACCTCTTTGAAACTCAGGCCCAGTTGAATCAGATTTTAAGTAGCAAAGTCGATGTGGGACGGCGCATTCGTCAGGCTTACCAAGAAGGTGATAAAGAAAGCCTGCAAGAAATCGCCAGACAAGAATTACCAGAACTCAGAAGCCAAATTGAAGACTTCCATGCTCTCTTTAGCAACCAATGGCTGAAAGAAAACAAGGTCTTTGGCTTGGACACAGTTGATATCCGTATGGGCGGACTCTTGCAACGCATCAAGCGAGCAGAAAGCCGCATCGAGGCTTATCTAGTTGGTCAGATTGACCGCATCGATGAGTTAGAAGTGGAAATCTTACCATTTACAGACTTCTACGCAGACAAGGACTTCGCAGCCACAACAGCCAACCAGTGGCATACCATTGCGACAGCTTCAACCATTTATACAACCTAAAAACAAGAACACCTTGCCTTGAGCAGAGTGTTTCTCGTGAAACATCCCTTTCTTAAAAAAGTACTCCACATAAAATAATTTGTGGAGTTTTTTCTATAATTAGTAGTTTAACCTAACCTTCAAATAGGAGTATACTAATAATGTAATCGTTATCAAAAGTCTAAAAAGGAATTTTTAGATGGATATCAAAATAAAAAGGGGAGGAAATTATGAATAAGTTTTCAAAAACCTTGAGAGACAATTGGATCTTTCTCTTGATGGTTTTGCCAGGGGCACTCTGGTTGATTCTATTCTTCTACATTCCAGTATTTGGGAACGTGGTTGCCTTTAAAGACTACCACATGACCAGTAATGGATTTATAGATAGTATCGTGAATAGTAAATGGGTCGGACTCGATAATTTCAGATTCTTGTTTAGTTCAAAAGACGCCTTTATCATCACTCGAAATACTGTCCTCTACAATCTAGGCTTTATCTTTATCGGTTTGATTGTATCAGTAGGGATTGCTATCATCTTAAGTGAACTCCGTTCTAAGAGAATGGTTAAGATCTTCCAAACTTCCATGTTGTTCCCTTACTTCTTGTCTTGGGTTATTATCAGTTTCTTTACAGATGCTTTCCTAAACATTGATAAAGGTGTGTTCAACCATTTCCTAGAATCTATTGGGATGAAGGAAATCAATTTCTACGCTGACTTGGGTATTTGGCCTTATCTCCTACTTTTCCTTGGTATTTGGAAAGGCTTTGGATATAGCAGTGTCATGTACTATGCGACAATCATGGGAATTGATCCAACCTACTACGAAGCAGCAACCGTGGACGGGGCCAGCAAATGGCAACGAATTCGCAATGTAACCATTCCGCAGTTGACACCATTGGTAACCGTATTGACCATTCTTGCAGTCGGAAACATCTTCCGTGCAGACTTTGGTCTCTTCTACCAAATCCCCCACAATGCTGGTCAGCTTTATAACGTAACCAACGTCTTGGACGTATATGTTTATAATGGTTTGACTCAGACAGCGGATATCGGGATGGCTTCAGCGGCAGGTCTCTATCAATCAGTAGTCGGCTTGATTCTGGTTGTCCTATCAAACTTACTTGCAAGACGAGTTGATCCAGACTCAGCCTTGTTCTAGAAAGGAGGAGAATATGGCAGAAAAGAAAATTAAAAAAGAAAAAATTGATAATGTCGGCATTCACTCCTTCAGTAAGAAAGCAGATATCTTCTTTAGTACTATTTCTGGTTTGATTGCCCTCTCTTGTATCCTACCCTTCGTATTCGTTATTGTTATTTCAGTGACAGATGAAAAGAGTATTCTCCAAAATGGATATAGCTTCTTCCCATCCCAATTTGGATTAGACGGTTTTGAATTTTTGGCACAGTTTAAGGATAAAATCCTCCAAGCCCTCTTCATCTCAGTCTTTGTAACCGTAGTTGGGACATTGACAAATGTCTTTATCACAACAACTTATGCCTACGCCATTTCACGGACAACCTTTAAGTATCGCAGATTCTTTACGATCTTTGCCCTTCTTAGTATGTTGTTCAACGCTGGTTTGGTACCAGGCTATATCGTGGTAACTCGTTTACTTCAACTTGGTGATACAGTTTGGGCCTTGATTGTTCCAATGCTTCTCTCACCATTTAACATCATCTTGATGCGTTCCTTCTTCAAGAAGACCATTCCAGAAGCTATTCTAGAATCCGCTCGTATCGATGGTGCTAGTGAGGCCCGGATTTTCTTCCAAATTTGTTTGCCATTGTCACTACCAGGTATCGCAACCATCACGCTCTTGACAGCTCTTGGTTTCTGGAATGACTGGTTCAACGCCCTTCTTTACATCAAGAGTGACAACTTGTATCCATTGCAATATTTGCTCATGCAAATCCAACAAAATATGGACTACATTGCAAAAGCAGTCGGTCTATCTGGTCAACTGGGAGTTGCTCTACCAAAAGAAACAGGTCGTATGGCCATGGTTGTGGTCGCAACCCTTCCAATCGCGATTTTGTATCCATTCTTCCAACGCTACTTTGTAAAAGGTTTGACTATCGGTGGTGTGAAAGAATAGTGCTTGTCGAGAAAAAACATTTCTCATTTTCCAACTTCCCTTGCGTGAAGTTAAAATCATTATATTGTTTATAAGTTTAAAAATAAAAAAAGGAGTTTTTGTCATGAAAAACTGGAAAAAATATGCTTTTGCATCTGCTAGCGTAGTCGCTTTGGCTGCTGGTCTCGCTGCTTGTGGAAACCTTTCAGGTAACAAGAAAGCTGCTGACTCAGCTTCAGGTGATAAGACTGTTATCAAAATGTACCAAATCGGTGACAAACCAGATAACTTGGATGAATTGCTAGAAAATGCTAACAAAATCATCGGAGAAAAAGTTGGTGCCAAATTGGATATCCAATATCTTGGATGGGGTGACTACGGCAAGAAAATGTCAGTTATCACATCATCTGGTGAAAACTATGATATCGCCTTTGCAGATAACTACGTTGTAAATGCACAAAAAGGTGCTTATGCTGACTTGACAGAATTGTACAAAAAAGAAGGTAAAGACCTTTACAAAGCACTTGACCCAGCTTACATCAAGGGTAATACTGTAAACGGTAAAATTTACGCTGTTCCAGTTGCAGCCAACGTTGCGTCATCTCAAAACTTCGCCTTCAACGGAACTCTTCTTGCTAAATACGGTATCGACATTTCAGGTGTAAACTCATATGAAACACTTGAACCAGTCTTGAAACAAATCAAAGAAAAAGCTCCAGATGTAGTGCCATTTGCGGTTACTAAGAACTTCATCCCATCCGATAACTTTGACTACCCAGTTCCAAATGGACTTCCATTCGTTATCGACCTTGAAGGGGACACTACTAAGATTGTAAACCGTTACGAAGTGCCTCGCTTTAAAGAACACTTGAAGACTCTTCACAAATTCTATGAAGCTGGATACATTCCAAAAGACGTAGCAACAAGCGATACTTCATTTGACCTTCAACAAGATACTTGGTTCGTTCGTGAAGAAACAGTAGGACCAGCTGACTACGGTAACAGCTTGCTTTCACGTGTTGCTAACAAAGATATCCAAATCAAACCAATCACTAACTTCATCAAGAAAAACCAAACAACACAAGTTGCTAACTTTGTTATCTCAAACAACTCTAAGAACAAAGAAAAATCAATGGAAGTGTTGAACCTCTTGAACACTAACCCAGAACTCTTGAATGGTCTTGTATACGGTCCAGAAGGCAAGAACTGGGAAAAACTTCCAGGTAAAGAAAACCGTGTTAAAGTCCTTGATGGCTACAAAGGAAACACTCACATGGGTGGATGGAACACAGGTAACAACTGGATCCTTTACATCAACGAAAACGTTACAGACCAACAAATCGAAGATTCTAAGAAACAATTGGCAGAAGCTAAAGAATCTCCAGCGCTTGGATTCATCTTTAACACTGACAATGTGAAATCTGAAATCTCAGCTATCTCTAACACAATGCAACAATTCGATACAGCTATCAACACTGGTACTGTAGATCCAGATAAAGCTATTCCAGAATTGATGGAAAAATTGAAATCTGAAGGTGCTTACGATAAAGTATTGAACGAAATGCAAAAACAATACGATGAATTCTTGAAAAACAAAAAATCATAAGATCAATTGATTTCGTGTATTCATTCCTAACTCCTAAAAACTGAATCACTGTTTTCCTCAGGTTGGTCTGGGGGAGGCAGTGATTTTTTGAAATAAAGACATGGATATTCATGTTCCTTATTTCCCTTATTTCAACCATTTAGGAAATCTCAAGTACCATTTAGGATTTGGAGTAAGGATTTAGGAAAATATAGCTTATATTAGAGATGTATCGAGTTTACAAAGGAGAGTTCATATGAAGAAGTATCAACTTCTATTCAAAATAAGTGCAGTTTTCTCTTACTTATTTTTCGTATTTGGTCTTTCTCAGCTGACGCTTATTGTTCAAAATTATTGGCAATTTTCTTCTCAGATAGGAAATTTTTTCTGGATTCAAAATCTATTGAGTTTGCTATTTAGTGGAGTCATGATTTGGATTCTGTTTAAGACAGGGCACGGCTATCTTTTTCGCATTCCGAGAAAAAAATGGCTTTGGTATTCGATTTTGACAGTATTAGTGGTAGTGCTCCAGATCTCTTTTAACGTTCAGACAGCTAAATATGTTCAGTCAACTGCTGAAGGTTGGGCTGTATTGATCGGTTATAGTGGGACCAACTTTGCTGAGCTAGGTATCTATATAACTTTGTTCTTTCTGACTCCACTTATGGAAGAGCTAATCTATAGAGGATTAATGCAACACGCCTTTTTTAAGCATTCGAGATTTGGCCTTGATTTGCTTCTTCCGTCAATTTTATTTGCTCTTCCTCATTTTTCAAGCCTGCCTAGTTTGTTAGATATCTTCGTCTTTGCAACATCTGGCATCATCTTTGCTAGTTTGACCCGCTATACCAAGAGCATTTATCCTTCCTATGCGGTGCATGTGATTAATAATATTGTAGCGACCCTACCATTTTTGCTGACTTTTTTACAGAGGGTGTTTGGGTAAATACTGGCGCGAGAGTTAGGAATGATAGTTTATCAAATTTATAAGTGAGTTTCAGGAGGAAAATGAGAATGACAACATTAAAATGGTTTGCTGGAGGCAGTGAAAGGCGTTGTGAAGCCATGACTATCATAGATAACCTACTGGAAGGTATAAACAATACGCCTCAACTTGCTCCTTTGAAAAATCAGTTAGTGAGTTATAAAAGACGATTAGAGGACGATGGGACCTCTACCCCATTTATATTGAGTCAAATGAATGTTGACATCTCACGTATGTTAATTGACAATAAGCTGATTTTGTCAGAAAGTCAAGCTGAGGAGATCAAAAAATTGAGAGAATTATCTGCTATTTGCTATGGCTACTGATGAAGTGTAGGGACAGGTCGCTTTCTAAAAATTTCCAGTCAAATAAATTGCATTCGTTTTCTTAAGCAGGTATACTAGTATAGATAGATGAAAAATTCTGAAAATTTAAGAATAGAAAAGAGAACAAATCTTATGGCAAAAGATATTCGTGTCTTACTTTACTACCTTTATACTCCAATTGAAAATGCAGAGCAATTTGCTGCAGACCATTTGGCTTTCTGTAAATCAATCGGCCTTAAAGGTCGTATCCTAGTCGCTGACGAAGGAATTAACGGAACAGTTTCAGGTGACTACGAAACAACTCAAAAATACATGGACTACGTTCACAGCCTCCCAGGCATGGAAGACCTCTGGTTCAAGATTGACGAAGAAAGTGAACAAGCCTTCAAGAAGATGTTTGTTCGCTACAAGAAAGAAATTGTCCACCTTGGTTTGGAAGACAACGACTTTGACAATGACATCAACCCACTTGAAACAACAGGTGCTTACCTGTCTCCAAAAGAGTTCAAAGAAGCTCTTCTTGACGAAGATACAGTTGTCCTTGACACTCGTAACGATTACGAGTACGATCTAGGACATTTCCGTGGGGCTATCCGTCCAGATATCCGCAACTTCCGTGAGTTGCCACAGTGGGTTCGTGATAACAAAGAAAAATTCATGGATAAGCGCGTCGTGGTTTACTGTACAGGTGGAGTTCGCTGTGAGAAATTCTCAGGCTGGATGGTCCGTGAAGGCTACAAAGATGTCGGCCAATTGCACGGAGGAATCGCAACCTACGGTAAAGACCCAGAAGTCCAAGGTGAGCTTTGGGATGGGAAAATGTACGTCTTTGACGAGCGTATTGCCGTAGATGTTAATCATGTCAACCCAACTATCGTAGGGAAAGACTGGTTTGATGGAACACCATGTGAACGTTATGTCAACTGTGGAAATCCATTCTGTAACCGTCGTATCTTGACATCAGAAGAAAATGAAGACAAGTACCTTCGTGGATGCTCACACGAGTGCCGTGTTCACCCACGTAACCGCTATGTTTCAGAAAATGAATTGACACAAGCTGAAGTTGTCGAGCGCCTAGCCGCTATCGGTGAAAGCTTGGATCAAGCAGCTACTGTATAAGATTAAACAGTCCTTAGGGGCTGTTTTTCTATGCTTTTTACTAAAAAATCTAAAGTTTGTTTCTGTATCTTTCAGGAAAATAGGGTATACTATATGTAAACGATTTCAAAGGAGTCCAGTTATGACGAAAACATTTTTTATTCCAAATAAACAGAGCATTTTAGGAGAACAGGAAATTTTGACTGCCAAGTCCGTCTTGGCCTTGGTAGATGGTTTGGAGTCACATAGCTATGATGCTGTCTATCTCCGTCAGCCTCTTAATCGTCTCGAGTATATCGAGTGTGCGATAGTGGGGCAATCACAATTCCTCTTTAAGGTCAGTTATGCTGATGGTCAAAAGGCTTACCGTGTCGATCTTCCTGACCTACTCACGAAGACAGACTGGCAGATTATCAAAGCATTTTTAGATGCTCTGCTTGCTTATACAGGAACTGAGATTGAAGGACTAGATGGTTTTGATTTTGAAGCTTATTTCCAAGCAAGTATTCAAGCCCATCTGACAGACACTGCAGCCCGTTTTACGATTTGCCAAGGAATTTTTAATCCTGTTTTCTTTAGTCATGAGGACTTGAAAAGCTTTTTAGAAGAAGATGGCTTGGCACAGTTTGAAGCGCGTGTGCGTGCGGTTCAAGAGACAGATGCCTACTTTGCAAAAGTTTCCTTCTATCAGGATGGAGAAGGCCAAGTGCACGGTGTTTACCATCTGGCTCAAGGGGTCAAGACCGTTTTTCCGAGAGAACCATTTGTACCTGCAGCCTATATTGAGCAATTGGTGGATAAGGAAGTCCAGTGGGAAATTGACTTTGTTCAAATCACAGGAGATGGCTCTAAACCAGAAGACTATGAAGCCACTGCCCGCTTGAACTATGCAAAATTCCTAGAGTCACTACCATCAGCATCTTACCACCAACTAGACGCCAATCAATTAGAAGTGCAACCCATCTTAGACAAAGATTTTAAAGTATTAGCACAAGAAAAGTAAAGCAGGTCAAGTGACTTGCTTTTTTGACATAGAAAAAATCCTGCCATGAAAGACAGGATTAAAGTTTAAAGAAAGGCTAAGATACGAAGATAATCTCCAATCAGTGCCACTTCAGCTACAAAGAAGAGGAGGATAATCACTCCGTTCACAAGGACAGACAAGAATAATTGATAGAAGGAGTCGGTTTCACTTGATTGACTTGGTCTTGTAATGATATGGAGACTGGCAAGCAGAATGATTCCAATGCTAATCACACACAGGAGAGCTGTAAATCGTAGGCTATCAAAGAAGGCAAAGAAACTAGCAATAGCAGTGAGGAAGATTGGAATTGCCAAGAGTTGACTATATTGTTGGAGAACCTTTTCTAGCGTCCAGTCCTTTTCTTGATAGATAAATCGTCTCACGACGAAACTACCCAAGAGGAATGAAAAGAAGAAGAGTGTTGTTGCTACTAGGATAGAGATAATCGAAAAGAGATTCAATGAAGCAAATTGTTCAGGGAAGTGATTATGCATAGTTGCTATATGTCCATAGTAGGCTTGTTTGATGTGGTAGATACTAAAGAAAAAGGAAGACGCAGAAAACAGAATGAGCAAGAGAAAGGCTGTGTAACTGTGTGTGCTACTTGTTTCAAGCTTGCTTGTAGGAGATTTGAGAGCCTCCACTAGCCAAGACCAAAAATCAAGCGCTTGCTCTTTCCATCTATCCGTAGATTTTGGAGCTTGGTCGGGGATATAGGGACTTTCTAAGGATTGATTGATAAGAAGGGGCTCTTTCGTGGTTGGTTTTTGCTGAGGAAGTGCTTCTTGACTCTCTTCAGCTATAGTGACTTTTTCTGTTGCTTTAGAAAGGTCTTGCTCTTCCTCAGTAGAATCTAATGCTTTCTTTTCTTCTATTTCTGTTCTCGCTTCATCGTTTTCAGGCGTTTCAATTTTCTCTTCTTGCTGGCTTTCAAGTTCGACTTTAGCTTGAGAGACTTCCTCCTCTACTTGAGTATTTTTTTCAATTGGTGTATCGAGATCGGCTATCGTTTCTTCAGCCTTATCTGCAACCTCTTGAGCTTGCTCTTCAGGTTTGTTCTTGCTTGTTGTTTTTACAAAATCATTACTTTCAAACCATTCTTGTTTCATTGTAGAACCTCCTTTTTAGTTAGATAAATATGCTTCCATAGTAGCAGATGTAAGCGCTTTTGTCAACGTCTGATTGGTGTGGATACTAGAATGATATCATTATCAGCTCTAGCAATGAGTTGATCCTTGACACCAGCTTTTTCAGTTTTGTAAGGGTTACTTAATTCTGTGTATTTTGATCCAGGTTTTTCTCTTGTAGCTTGTAAGATAGAACCATAGTTACTTGAGATGTCCCAATTAATTCGTTGGCTTTCTTTTTGCGTCAGAGTGATTGAGAGATGGTCTTTAGAAGTTAATTCCACCTTGCCGTGAACTTGGATATTTTCAGCGTGGAAGTGATGTTCTGTTGACTCTAGCTGACTATCTGTAAGGTCTGTATCAAAGATATTGATAATATTTGGTGTTGTGAGTTTACTGTTTTTGATACGACTTCCTTCAATTCGGAGGAGATAGCTATTATTGGTATTGATGGTCGCATTTTCAAGACTAGCATTAGTGATACTGGTTTGACCGCGATTTGCTGAGATGTTGATCCCTTTTAGACTTCTTCCCTTTGGAACTTGGAGAATAACTTCATTAAAACGACTAGAGTAGCTACTTGCGATATGGAGAATCCCGCCAATTCCAGAAGAGAGAAATGGAGTTTCAGACAGTTTCTTATCAATGAGGCTTAGAGTTTTGTCGTTTTGATTTGTGACAAGATCTTGGTTAGCAGAAATAGATGGATGATAAGAAATATGGATTTGATCATCCAAAGAGTCGGTGATGGTGAGCGCGTGTTGGTGGAGCGTAATATCTAGGTTTTCGACTTCCTTGCCATAGGTTAGCTCTTCCATCCGACTATCATAGACCGGCTCCTTGGACATGGCAAGTAGGCTCTTAATCCCGTCAGATTGAATACCTATAAAGAGTAGGATAAAGCCGATAATGGTAGTCACCACACCAAAAATGAGAAATCCTTTTGTAAACTTACGCATGCTGGTCACCTCTCTTTCCTTTTTTGAGAACAAATTGCACCAGGCGAACAATGAGTAGACCGAAGAAGCGAGCTACATAGGAAATACCTAGTAAGACTAGTGAAGAAGCACCGATAGCCAGTAAACCAGCACCAAAAATCAAGATAAAGGCTGATTTAGCTTGGGCTAAGACAGTGAAACTTTCAACTAAAAATAGGAATCCACCGATGATACCAAGTATGGAAACCGCAAAGAAAGCTAGAATGACAGTCAAGGCTGCCACAAGGATTGCGAACAGGGACACGAGGATGGCGATTCCCAGAGGAATACCGATGGGTGCCGCAAGGAGAGCTAACAAGGCGATATGCAAAATTTGTCGGTTATTCTTTTGAGCGGGTGCCTCATTGATTTTTTTATCGAGAAGATTGGAGAGGACTTCGTGAGCTGCTTCCTTAGGAGTTCCCAAGCTAGCGATGAGTTCTTCTTCTCCTTCGACTCCAGCATCGTCAAAGAGTTCTCTGAAATAGTCCATGGCTTCGATGCGGTCAGCTTCAGGTAGTTTCTTGAGATAGACTTCTAGCTGAGTCAGGTATTCAGTTCTTGTCATGGCGGATACTCCCTTCTATGATGCCATTGATGGTGTCTGTATAGAGTGCCCATTCATCTTTTAGGGTCACGAGCTGTTCTATACCACCATTTGTCAAGGAGTAGTATTTGCGCATGCGACCTTGGAACTCTCTAGAATAGGTTGTCAGAAAGCTATTGCCTTCCAATTTTTTTAGGATAGGATAGAGTGTAGATTCTTTGATATTAGCGATGAGCTTAATGGTTTGGCTAATCTCATAACCATAAGAATCATCCTGCTCCAGTACGGCCAAGATGAGAAATTCAATCAAGGCAGAGGATGTTGGAAAGTACATGGGGAACCTCCTTTTCTAATGTGTAAGATTTTTATATATAATTTTTCTATACATACATTGTACATCTAAAAGAAAGCCCTGTCAAGAAATATGTGTAAAATTTTTATATATAAAAAAACTTCTAGGAAAACTAGAAGTTTAGAGGATTTTATCAGCTCTGTCCACTGTAAAGAGGGCCGCAGTCATCAGGAGATCGACGAGTAAGAGGGCAGCAACAGCTGGCACCCAAGAGTGGAAAAGGTCAAAACTGTAACCAAAGAGGGTTGGCCCAAAGGCTGCCAGGATATAGCCTCCTGTTTGAGATAGGCCGGACAATTGGGCTGTCTTTTCAGGGGCGCTTGTCTTGAGTGAAAAGTTGACCATGAGATAAGGGAAGAGGGCGCTGGTTGCGGTTCCGATGAGGAGATGGATGGCAAGCCAGTAAAAGAAATTACCGACTGGGAAAAAGAGCATGGAAATGCCGAACACACCAGCTAGTGAAACCAGAGTGAGCATGAGCTGACGGTTGCGAGTAGACAAGCTGGTTGTCAGGCTTGGGATGGTCATTGAAAAAGGAATGCTAATCAGAGAGAAGATAGAAGTCAGCAAGCCAGCTTCGTGACTGGATAGGCCTGCATGGATGGCCATGGTAGGTAGCCAGGTCATAGCTGTGTAAAAGAGCAAGGATTGAAAACCTGCAAAGACAATAACTGCCCAGACCTGTTTATTACGCATGACCTTTGCTTTGCTTTTTTGTTTGGTTTGCGGAGCCAGTTTGTGATTGTAGCGGTGATTTGGGAGCCATACTAAAAAAGTTGCTAGACAGAGCAGGGTGAGGAGGATGATAAGTCCTTTCCAAGAACTGGCTTGTGTAATAGGCACAGCCAGATAGGAGGCCAGAGCCGTCGCAATCCCCATAGAGGTTACATATAAGGTGGTCAGAAAACCAATCTTCTTTGGTTGATTGGCTTGGATGAGACTAGGAAGCAGAACATTGATGACTGCGATACTTGCCCCAACCATCAAGGTTCCTAGATAGAGCAGGGGTAGATTGATTAGTCGAATAAGTGATCCAATGGTCAAGAAGAAGAGGCTATAGGTGAAGAGATGCTCCAAGCCAATTTTCTGAGCCAATCGGGTAGAAAAGAGCGAGAAGAGAGTAAACATGAGGAGGGGAAGGCTGGTCAAGACACCAAGCGAACTAACTTCTACTCCCAGCCCTTGCGAAATATCTCCCAATATAATGGGTAAAACAGTAAAAGGAGTCCGCAAGGAAACACCAATCAGGATAATACCTGGAACAAAAAAGAGTGACTGCTTTTTCATAAAATACCTCTTCTAGCTGATTTTAATAACAGCTTATTTTAAGGCTTTTTCCCTATAATGTCAAGTAAGGTTTTGGGCTTTCAAGATAAAAATGGGAAAGTCTTGAAAATTATGATAAAATAGTGGAAGGAAAAATTCAGGAGAGTAGTAGTGACTCAAAATGTTGAAAGTCTTCTCGTATCCATTGTAATCAGTGCATACAATGAAGAAAAATATTTGCCTGGTCTAATTGAAGACTTAAAAAATCAAAGCTATCCTAAAGAAAATATTGAAATTCTATTTATAAATGCTATGTCCACGGATGGGACCACAGCTATCATTCAGGAATTTATAAAAGAAGATACAGAGTTTAACTCAATTAGATTGTATAACAATCCTAAGAAAAATCAAGCTAGTGGTTTTAACTTGGGCGTTAAACATTCTGTAGGAGACCTTATTTTAAAAATTGATGCCCATTCAAAAGTTACTGAAAGTTTTGTAATGAATAATGTGGCTGTTATTCAACAAGGTGAATCAGTCTGTGGGGGACCTAGACCGACGATTGTTGAAGGAAAGGGAAAATGGGCAGAGACCTTGCATCTTGTTGAGGAAAATATGTTTGGCAGTAGCATTGCCAATTATCGAAAGAGTTCCGAGGATAGATATGTTTCTTCTATTTTTCATGGGATGTATAAACGAGAGGTTTTCCAGAAGGTTGGTTTAGTAAATGAGCAACTTGGCCGAACTGAAGATAATGATATTCATTATAGAATTCGAGAACATGGTTATAAAATCCGCTATAGCCCAAGTATTCTATCTTATCAGTATATTCGACCAACATTCAAGAAAATGCTGCATCAAAAGTATTCAAATGGTTTGTGGATTGGCTTGACAAGTCATGTTCAGCCTAAGTGTTTATCATTATTTCACTATGTTCCTTGTTTATTTGTTTTGAGTCTTGTGTTTAGTCTAGCATTGTTACCGATCACATTCGTATTCATAACTTTACAATTAGGTGCCTATTTTCTACTTTTGTCATTACTCACTTTGCTGACTTTATTAAAACATAAAAATGGATTTCTAATTGTGATGCCCTTTCTTTTATTTTCCATTCACTGTGCTTATGGCCTTGGAACGATTGTAGGTTTGATTAGAGGATTTAAATGGAAGAAAGAGTACAAGGGAACAGTAATTTATTTGGAAAAATAAGCCAAATAAATTAAAATGTGCTACAATAACAATATAGTAAAACTCTTTTAAGGAGGAGTAAATTTCTATGAATAAAAAACTCACAGATTATGTGATTGATCTGGTGGAAATTTTAAATAAACAACAAAAACAGGTTTTCTGGGGAATATTTGATATTTTGAGTATGGTGGTTTCCATCATTGTATCTTATATCTTATTCTACGGATTGATTAATCCAGCGCCTGTTGACTACATTATCTATACGAGTTTGGCCTTCTTGTTTTATCAATTGATGATTGCATTTTGGGGGTTGAACGCTAGTATTAGTCGTTACAGCAAGATTACGGATTTCATGAAAATCTTTTTTGGTGTGACTGCGAGCAGTATCCTGTCATATAGTATCTGCTATGCCTTCTTGCCCCTCTTCTCTATCCGTTTTATCTTCCTCTTTATCTTGTTGAGTACTTTCTTGATTTTATTGCCACGGATTACTTGGCAGTTAATCTACTCCAAACGCAAAAAGGGAAGTGGTGATGGAGAACACCGTCGGACCTTCTTGATTGGTGCTGGTGATGGTGGAGCTCTCTTTATGGATAGTTATCAACATCCAACTAGTGAATTAGAACTTGTCGGTATTTTGGATAAGGATGCGAAGAAAAAGGGTCAAAAACTTGGTGGAATCCCTGTTTTGGGTTCATATGATAATCTGCCTGAATTAGCCAAACGCCATCAAATTGAGCGTGTTATCGTTGCGATTCCGTCACTTGACCCGTCAGAATATGAGCGTATCTTGCAGATGTGTAATAAACTGGGTGTCAAATGTTACAAGATGCCTAAAGTTGAAACGGTTGTTCAAGGACTTCACCAAGCAGGTGGAGGATTCCAGAAGATTGATATCACAGACCTTTTGGGCCGTCAGGAAATTCGTCTTGATGAATCGCGTCTGGGCGCAGAACTGACAGGTAAGACAATCTTGGTTACAGGTGCTGGTGGCTCAATCGGTTCTGAAATCTGTCGACAAGTTAGCCGTTTCAATCCTGAACGCATTGTTTTGCTCGGTCATGGGGAAAACTCAATCTACCTTGTTTATCATGAATTGATTCGCAAGTTCCAAGGGATTGATTATGTACCAGTTATCGCAGATATTCAAGACTATGATCGTCTCTTGCAAGTCTTTGAAAAGTACAAGCCAGCTATTGTTTATCATGCGGCAGCTCACAAGCACGTTCCTATGATGGAGCGCAATCCAAAAGAAGCCTTCAAAAACAATATTCGTGGAACTTACAATGTTGCTAAGGCTGTTGATGAAGCTAAAGTACCTAAGATGGTTATGATTTCGACAGATAAGGCGGTTAATCCACCAAATGTTATGGGAGCAACCAAGCGCGTGGCGGAGTTGATTGTCACTGGCTTTAACCAACGTAGCCAATCGACCTACTGTGCAGTTCGTTTTGGAAATGTTCTTGGTAGCCGTGGTAGTGTGATTCCAGTCTTTGAACGTCAGATTGCTGAAGGTGGTCCTGTAACGGTGACAGATTTCCGCATGACCCGTTACTTTATGACTATTCCAGAAGCTAGCCGTCTGGTTATCCATGCTGGTGCTTATGCCAAGGATGGGGAAGTCTTTATCCTTGATATGGGCAAACCAGTCAAGATTTATGACTTGGCCAAGAAAATGGTCCTTCTAAGTGGACACACCGAAAGCGAAATTCCAATTGTTGAAGTTGGAATCCGCCCAGGCGAAAAACTTTACGAAGAACTCTTGGTATCAACCGAACTGGTTGATAACCAGGTTATGGATAAGATTTTCGTTGGTAAGGTTAATGTCATGCCTCTAGAAGCCATCGATCAAAAGATTGAAGAGTTCCGCACTCTTAGTGGAGATGAGTTGAAGCAAGCTATTATCGCCTTTGCCAATCAAACAACCCACGTTGAATAAAAAAGAAAAACGCATATTATCAGGTCTGAAGAACCTTGGTAATATGCGTTTTGTTATGTAGAGACTTGCTCCATTTTCTTCTGAAATGGGGTTGTCGCCCAGTTTATATTATTGAAAATACTCCAAAACTTCTATGGGTTTGTGAGCGATATAATCAGGCTGATAGTTTAGTAGATCTGCTTGCTCTCCAAATCCCCAAGTGACGGCTAATTTCTGAATGCCTGTTTCTTGAGCTCCAAGCATATCAAACTTGGTATCTCCGATGATGATGGCTTGTTCCGGTGCTAGTTGATGTGTCTGCAAGGCTTGGCGAATGACATCTGCCTTATGAGGTGCTTCAGGGCTGGAACCATAAATGCCATCAAAGAAATGATGGATTCCCAAGTTTTTTGTCATATCTTGGGCGGTAGGTGTATTCTTTGTAGTGGTGATATAAAGAGGGTAATTGCTCGTTAACTCCTCAAGCAAGTCTACAATCTGAGGAAAGAGTTGAGCTTCATAGATGCCTTTTTCCTTATAGTAGGAACGGTATATCTGCACAGCCTCAGAAATTTGTTCTTTGGGCAGGCAGGTCGCAAAACTACTTTCAAGAGGCGGTCCCATAAAACCACGAATAGTTTTGGCATCAGGGTTAGGCACCCCCAGCTCCTTAAAGGTATGGGTAAAGGCATTGTGAATCCCGATAGAACTGTCAACGAGGGTTCCATCCAGATCGAAAAAAATCGCTGTGATAGAGGTCATGGTTTCTCCTATTTGATAAGCTTATTCTCCGAAAATTTCTTTTTGGAGGCGACGACCAGTAGGGGTGGCAGCGAGTCCACCTTCAGCTGTTTCACGAAAGGCAGTTGGCATGCTTGCTCCCACTTGGTACATGGCATCGATAACCTCATCCACAGGGATTTTAGATTCGATACCTGCCAGGGCCATATCTGCTGCGATGAAGGCAAAGCTAGCTCCCATGGCATTACGTTTAACACAGGGAACTTCGACCAAGCCAGCAACAGGGTCACAGATGAGGCCTAGCATATTTTTAATGACAAAGGCAATGGCCTGACTGGCCTGATAAGGTGTCCCACCAGCAGCTAGAGTCAAGGCGGCAGCACTCATAGCAGAGGCCGAACCAACCTCGGCCTGACAGCCACCCTCAGCACCTGAGATAGAGGCATTGTTTGCGATGACTAGTCCAAAGGCACCTGCAGCAAAGAGGAAATCTAGCTGTTGATCGTGGCTGAGGTTTAATTTTTCAATAGCAGCAGTGAGAACAGAAGGGAGACAGCCAGCACTTCCAGCGGTTGGAGTAGCGCAGACCAAGCCCATTTTAGCATTGTGCTCATTGACTGCAATGGCATTTCGGGCAGCAGAGAGAATCGTGTAATCTGACAGAGTTTTTCCGTTTTTAATGTAGTGATCCAATTTGGCAGCATCTCCACCTGTCAGGCCACTACGAGATTTATTTTCATTGAGGCCAAGTTGGACAGAGGCTTTCATGACTTCCAGATTGCGTTCCATGAGAAGGAAGACTTCTTCACGTTCGCGACCGGTCAATTCAAACTCTGTTGTAATCATGAGTTCTGCGACATTTCCTTGAAAGTCCAGATCTGCTTGCTCGACCAATTCTTTGATAGAATAAAACATGCTTCCTCCTATTTAAAGAAATTGACATTGTGGAGATGAGGGATTTTTCGAATTTCTTCGATGGCATCATCACAGTTGCGACTATCGACTTCGATAATCATAATGGCTTTTTCACCAGCTTTTTCACGAGTAACATTCATCTGGGCGATATTGATATCATAGCGGGAAAGTGCCTCTGTTACGAGGGCAATCATACCTGGAATATCTTGATGAACAATGATGATAGTCGGTGTATTCATATTGAGAGAGACGGCAAAGCCATTGAGTTCGGTTACCTGAATATTCCCTCCACCGATAGAAATACCAGTCACACTGATGGTCTTGTGGGCATTTTTAACGGTAATTTTAGTGGTATTAGGGTGCGGAGCATTACTGTCTTTCTGAATGGTCCAGACAATCTTGATGCCACGCTTGTGGGCAATTTCCAGGCTGTTTGGGATTTCAGGATCATCTGTATCCATGCCCAAAATACCTGCAACAAGGGCTAGGTCTGTTCCGTGACCACGATAGGTTTTGGCAAATGAGTTAAATAGTTGGAATTCGACTTCTGTCGGAGTATCATCAAAAATGGAAGAGACAATCTTCCCAATACGAACAGCACCAGCTGTATGGCTACTAGATGGGCCAATCATAACTGGTCCGATGATATCAAAGACAGATTGAAAACGAAGTGATTTCATCAGTTTCCCCTTATAAAAATTCTTATCTCTATTATATCAAAGAATGAAGGTCTTGGCTTTAATTGTGGATGAAAACCTTTTTACACTACAAATAGCATAAAAAAGCATCTTTTGTAACAAAAAATGGCTTATTTAGAGAAATAAAAAATAATTTTGTAATATTTCTACATAAAAGTGTCAAGAAACGGTAATATTTAAAGGGTATGATAGAACTATAGAAAGAAGGAGAATTTTCAAATATGAAATCAACAACTAAAAAGATTAAAACAACTCTTGCAGGAGTAGCTGCCTTGTTTACAGTATTTGCTCCATCATTTGTATCTGCTCAAGAATCATCAACTTACACTGTTAAAGAAGGTGATACACTTTCAGAAATCGCTGAAACTCACAACACAACTGTTGAGAAATTGGCAGAAAACAACCACATCGACAACATTCATTTGATTTATGTTGGCCAAGAGTTGGTTATCGATGGTCCTGTAGCACCAGTTGCAACACCAGCGCCAACTACTTATGCAGCACCAGCTGCTCAAGATGAAACTGTTTCAGCTCCAGCAGCAGAAACTACAGAAGTAGTAGAAGAAGCAGCACCAGCTGCAAGCGCTCCTGTAGCAGAAGAAACTGTTGCTGTAGCAGAAACTTCAGCACCAGTTGCAACTGTAAGTGGATCTGAAGCAGAAGCTAAAGAATGGATCGCTCAAAAAGAATCAGGTGGTAGCTATACAGCTACAAACGGCCAATACATCGGACGCTACCAATTGACAGATTCATACTTGAACGGTGACTACTCAGCTGCTAACCAAGAACGTGTAGCCGATGCTTACGTTGCAGGACGTTACGGTTCATGGTCAGCCGCTAAAAACTTCTGGCTTAACAACGGCTGGTATTAAGAAATAGAAAAAGAGCCTTTGATGGCTCTTTTTGTGTGCTTTTATTTGACAAAAGACAATTTTTAAATAGTAGTAATAACAGATTGCTTACGGCTGACGAGATTCTGGAGTTTCTCCAGCTGAATTAGTGCGATTATTACTGTTAGTATCGCGAACCTCGGCATTATTACTATTATTATTGGTATTCGTATCTCCTTGGGTTCCTGCAGTATCAGTAGCTTGATCTCGTGTATTGACAGCAGTGTTTCCCCCGCTTCTAGCACTATCAGATGAATATTGCTCGCTTACAGGTGCTTGTGAATTATATCTGTTCCCATTTGACTCAGTATAGCTTGGAGTGTAGCTACCTCCTTCTGAAGAATAGCTTTCTCTTCCCTCAACGTTACTAGTCGTTTCTGTTTCTTTTTTATTAGACTTTTGTTCTTCTTCTTTTTTGGTCAAGACTTCAACTTGCTTTTGGAATTTAGAAATCAGTTCTTGAATGGGTTTTATTTTTTCATCAATAGTGGCTTGTTTGCTTGTGGAGTTGACACTTTTAATAATTTCTAGTATTTTTTGTAAGGAAGTGATGGCTGTTTCAAGTGCTTGTTTATCTTCAAACTGGCTATCGGATTCCTTTATATCCAATTTTAAAGCTTTTTCAGTATAATGATTAGTGATTTTATCGGCAGTAGAAGTAAGAAATTCTGTTAATGTCTTTTTGCCTTCGTCAGTGGTAGGCTTTAATTCTTGAATTTTTTTCCAATCCTCTATAATCGTTTCAGAATCAATATTGAAGTTTTTAATAGCATTTTTTACTTGTTCGACATCTTGTCCATCCTTATGTTGTTTGCTGAGAGCGATGTTCCCTCTCTCTGCTTGGATATGTTCTTGATGAATGACTAAACCTATTAAAAGTCCAAGACCTACAACAATAATGATAGTAAAAATAGTATTTTTTGATGTTAGAATATCTTTGTAGTTTTTCACAATCGTACTACGTACATGGATGGTAGTATCTTAAAGGGATCATGTACGACTTCCTCCTCATTACAGTATATCATTTTTAGCTTATTTTATAAATAAGTTTATAAGTAGAATCGAGATTTAACTGTTCATTGCCCTTTTTGTAATTATATTTCTGTTTCTATCAAATAGAATGTCAGATTATCAGCCTCTTTCTTGTCTTCTCCAACCAAGCATGTTATAATGAATACTGCTCAAGCGACCTTCAATCGTGAAGCACACACGACCTTCAATCGTGAATAAACGAATAGATGGGAGACTTACCATGAGTGATAACTCTAAAACACGTGTTGTCGTGGGGATGAGTGGTGGTGTTGATTCGTCGGTGACGGCTCTCTTGCTCAAGGAGCAGGGCTACGATGTGATCGGTATCTTCATGAAGAACTGGGATGACACAGATGAAAACGGCGTCTGTACGGCGACCGAAGATTATAAGGATGTGGCTGCGGTGGCAGACCAGATTGGCATTCCTTACTACTCTGTCAATTTTGAAAAAGAGTACTGGGATCGCGTTTTTGAGTATTTCCTAGCGGAATACCGTGCAGGACGTACGCCAAATCCAGACGTTATGTGTAACAAGGAAATCAAGTTCAAGGCCTTTTTGGACTATGCCATGACTTTAGGAGCAGACTATGTAGCGACTGGGCATTATGCTCGAGTAGCGCGTGATGAGGATGGCACTGTTCACATGCTTCGTGGCGTGGACAATGGCAAGGATCAGACCTATTTCCTCAGTCAACTTTCGCAAGAACAACTTCAAAAAACCATGTTCCCATTGGGACATTTGGAAAAGCCTGAAGTTCGCAGACTCGCAGAAGAAGCAGGCCTGGCGACTGCTAAGAAGAAAGACTCGACAGGGATTTGCTTTATCGGAGAAAAGAACTTTAAAAACTTCCTCAGCAACTACCTGCCAGCTCAGCCTGGTCGCATGATGACTGTAGATGGTCGCGATATGGGCGAGCATGCAGGTCTTATGTACTATACGATTGGTCAGCGTGGTGGACTTGGTATCGGTGGGCAACACGGCGGTGACAATGCCCCTTGGTTCGTTGTTGGAAAAGACCTGAGCAAGAATATCCTCTATGTCGGTCAAGGTTTCTACCATGACTCGCTCATGTCAACCAGCCTAGAGGCTAGTCAAGTCCACTTTACTCGTGACATGCCAGAGGAGTTTACGCTCGAATGTACGGCTAAATTCCGCTATCGTCAACCTGATTCGAAGGTTACTGTCCATGTCAAAGGAGACAAGGCAGAGGTCATCTTTGCGGAACCGCAACGCGCGATTACACCAGGACAGGCAGTTGTCTTTTACGATGGCGAAGAGTGTCTAGGTGGTGGTTTGATTGACAATGCTTACCGCGATGGACAAGTTTGTCAGTACATTTAGATTGACAAATTTTCTCAATTTGCTACAATAATAAAAGCAATAGAAATGATGGTCAAAGCTCATGGATGTTGCAGGCTTTTTTGTCCTGCACTTCTTTGGAGTTTTGACTGTTTTTGTGTCGTTTAAGGGAAAGGAAAAAATGACTCAACAAGACTTTCGGACAAAAACAGGAAATACAGTTTTTGGAGTTCGGGCGACAGCCTTGATTGTCCAAAATCGCAAGCTCCTAGTCACCAAAGATAAGGGCAAGTATTACACTATTGGCGGTGCCATTTAAGTTAACGAAAGAACGGAAGACGCGGTAGTCCGTGAAGTGAGGGAAGAACTGGGTGTTAAAGTTCAAGCTGGGCAGCTAGCTTTCGTAGTTGAAAATCGTTTTGAACAGGACGGTATTTCCTATCACAACGTTGAGTTTCATTATCTGGTGGACTTGCTTGAGGATGCCCCATTGACCATGCAGGAAGATGAGAAAAGGCAGCCCTGTGAGTGGCTTGGCATAGACAAGCTTGAGGGTATCAGTCTAGTTCCAGCCTTTCTAAAAACAGCCCTACCAGATTGGGACGGCCAACTAAGACACATTCACCTTGAGGAATAGGAGAGAAACATGACATATAATTTTACTGAAGAATACGATATTATTGTAATCGGTGCGGGACACGCTGGGGTCGAGGCTTCTTTGGCTGCCAGCCGTATGGGCTGTAAGGTTTTACTTGCGACCATCAACATTGAAATGCTGGCTTTCATGCCTTGTAACCCCTCTATCGGTGGTTCTGCCAAAGGGATTGTTGTGCGTGAAGTTGATGCCCTCGGTGGCGAGATGGCCAAAACCATTGACAAGACTTACATCCAGATGAAGATGCTCAACACAGGGAAGGGGCCAGCTGTCCGTGCCCTTCGTGCGCAGGCTGACAAGGAACTTTACTCTAAGGAGATGCGCAAGACGGTTGAAAATCAAGAAAATCTGACCCTTCGTCAAACCATGATTGATGAGATTTTGGTGGAAGATGGCAAGGTTGTCGGTGTGCGTACAGCGACCCATCAAGAGTATGCTGCTAAGGCTGTTATCGTGACCACAGGGACTGCTCTCCGTGGGGAAATTATCATCGGAGATCTCAAGTACTCATCAGGTCCTAACCACAGCCTAGCTTCTATTAACCTTGCTGACAATCTCAAGGAACTGGGCCTCGAAATCGGTCGTTTCAAGACAGGAACCCCTCCACGTGTTAAGGCTTCTTCAATCAACTACGATGTGACCGAGATTCAGCCAGGAGATGAAGCGCCTAATCACTTCTCTTATACTTCACGTGATGAGGATTATGTCAAGGATCAGGTGCCATGCTGGTTGACCTACACCAATGGTACCAGCCATGAAATTATCCAAAATAACCTCCACCGTGCGCCTATGTTTACAGGTGTGGTCAAGGGAGTGGGACCTCGTTACTGTCCGTCGATTGAAGACAAGATTGTGCGCTTTGCGGACAAGGAACGCCACCAACTCTTCCTTGAGCCAGAAGGGCGCAATACTGAGGAAGTCTATGTTCAAGGCCTCTCAACCAGTTTGCCTGAGGATGTCCAGCGTGACTTGGTTCATTCTATCAAGGGGTTGGAAAATGCAGAGATGATGCGAACAGGTTATGCTATTGAGTATGACATGGTCTTGCCTCACCAGTTGCGTGCGACTCTGGAAACCAAGAAAATCTCAGGTCTTTTCACTGCTGGTCAGACAAATGGAACATCAGGTTATGAAGAAGCTGCTGGCCAAGGGATTATCGCTGGAATCAATGCGGCTTTGAAAGTCCAAGGCAAACCTGAGTTGATTTTGAAGCGCAGTGATGGTTATATCGGGGTCATGATTGATGACTTGGTGACCAAGGGAACCATTGAACCTTACCGTCTCTTGACCAGTCGTGCTGAATACCGTCTCATTCTTCGTCATGACAATGCCGATATGCGTTTGACTGAGATGGGACGTGAGATTGGTCTTGTGGACGATGAACGCTGGGCTCGCTTTGAAATCAAGAAAAATCAATTTGATAATGAGATGAAGCGACTAGATAGCATCAAACTCAAGCCAGTCAAAGAAACCAATGCTAAGGTTGAGGAGATGGGCTTCAAGCCGTTGACAGATGCAGTGACAGCCAAGGAATTCCTTCGCCGTCCAGAAGTTTCTTATCAAGATGTGATAGCCTTCATCGGACCAGCTGCTGAGGACTTGGATGACAAGATTATCGAATTGATTGAAACAGAAATCAAGTACGAAGGCTATATTTCCAAAGCCATGGACCAGGTTGCCAAGATGAAACGCATGGAAGAAAAACGCATTCCAGCCAATATCGACTGGGATGACATTGATTCTATCGCAACCGAAGCCCGTCAGAAGTTCAAACTCATCAATCCAGAAACCATCGGCCAAGCCAGCCGTATTTCGGGAGTAAACCCGGCAGATATTTCTATTTTGATGGTGTATCTGGAAGGTAAAAATCGTAGTATTTCTAAAAATCAAGAAAAGAAAGCATAGAGAAAAACAGCTCCGTTTTCGGGGCTGTTTTCTTGCTTTATTCTTCATCTGGTGTGAGGATCATAGGGATGATAATCGGCTCACGTTCTGTATTTTCATAGAGGAAGGGGCGAATAGCGTTGACAATGGCACCATTGACTGATTGCACGCTAGCGTCCTTGTTTTTCAGTGCGATACGAATAGCATTGAAGAGGATGCGCTGGCTTTGGCGAATCAAGTCGCCAGACTCTCTCATGTAGACAAAGCCTCGACTGAGTATGTCTGGACCAGACAGAATCATCTGAGACTTGAAGTCAACGGTTGCGACTGCCAGAACGACACCGTCTTCAGATAGATCACGACGATCCTTGAGGACAGCAGCACCGATTTCACCGATACGATTTCCATCTACATAGATATCTTGGGCGTTGAAATGGCCTGCAATACGAGCTGAGTCAGCAGTAAGGGCAAGCACATCACCATTGCTCATGATAAAGATATTGTCCTTCTCAACACCAGTATCTACCGCTAGTCCAGCGTGGACTTTTTGCATGCGGTATTCACCGTGAACAGGCATGAAGTATTTTGGCTTAATCAAGCGGAGCATAAGTTTTTGCTCTTGCTGGCCACCGTGTCCAGAGGTATGGATATTGTTAACCTTACCGTGGATAACTTCGACACCAGCTTCAGAAATGATGTTGATCAGCTTGTTGACGCTAGTAGTGTTTCCAGGGATTGGGCTAGAAGAGAAGATGACGGTATCGCCTGGTTGGAGTTGTACCTGACGGTGGGTTCCGTTGGCGATACGAGAGAGGGCCGCCATCGGTTCACCCTGACTACCTGTACAGAGGATGAGAACTTCTCCTGCAGGATAATCTTTGATTTCATTTGGCTCGATAAAGGTTCCCTTAGGAGCTTTGATGTAGCCAAGGTCGATTCCGTTGACAATGGCCTTTTCCATCGAACGACCAAAGACCGCAATCTTGCGTCCAGTCTTAACAGCAGCTTCTGTTGCTTGCTGGAGACGGAAGATATTTGAGGCAAAGGATGCAAAGATGATACGTCCCTCTATGCCTTGGATAATCTTCATGATGGACTGACCAACGACTTTTTCAGAGTTGGTAAAGGTTGGCACTTCTGCATTTGTTGAGTCAGACAGGAGACAGAGCACGCCTTCTTCGCCAAGGGCAGCCATACGGTGCAAGTCCGCAGGTTCTCCAACTGGAGTAAAGTCAAACTTAAAGTCACCCGTACAGACGATTTTCCCTTGAGGAGTATGAATGACAATCCCCAAAGGCTCTGGAATAGAGTGAGTTGTTCTAAAGAAAGTTGCCTTGAGATTTTTAAAGGTCAACTCAGTATTATGGTTGATTTCGTAAAGTTTGGCGTTGCGCAAGAGGCCGTGTTCTTCGAGTTTTCCACGGATTAAAGCCAAGGCAAGTGGTCCAGCGTAGATAGGGACATTTGCTTGCTTGAGCAGGAATGGAATCCCACCGATGTGGTCCTCGTGTCCGTGTGTGATCAAAACAGCCTTGACGCGGTCGATATTGTCCACGATGTATGAGTAATCAGGAATGACGTAGTCGATACCCAGCAAATCATCTTCTGGGAATTTAATCCCAGCATCTACGATGATAATCTCGTCTTGGTATTCAATTCCGTATGTGTTTTTCCCGATTTCTCCCAGACCACCGATGGCAAAAACGCCAACTTCTTCAGGTTTAAGAGTATAGGCCATATTAGAACTCCGTGATTTCGAAGGCGCCAGTTTCTTTTTCGTAATCTAGCAATTTGTCAGACAAGAGTTCGATATACTCGATATTGTACTCTGGGCGATTTTCTTCGACAAGTTGGCGAGCAGCGATACGGCCCTCAAGTTCTGAGTTAGCATCGATGTCTAGGTAAAGTGCGCGTGTAGTTTCACGACGTGGGCTACGTTCTTTTGTTTCTTGATAAAAAACTTTGTAAATCATATAGTTCCTTTCTATTTACAGGTCAGCTTATTCCAAACTTTTAGCATAGATTTGCTTGATTTCATTCCATTTTGTGTCTAGATTGACCTTGATTCGTTACAATTATTTCAATTATACCACAAAATGAAAAATTAGTAAAAGACGGAAACGAGAAAGTCGTGAGGGGAAGAGGGAGCAAAAGATAGATAGGATTCGTTCGGAGAGCGCTTAGGTGTTATAATTAAAGGGGAAATCTAAAGAGATAGTAGATTTAAGGGAGAATATAGTTCTAGTTTCATTAATCGTTGGTGTAGATGGTTGGGACAGAATGGTATCTTTGAAAAAAGAAAAAGCTCTTGAGAAATCTCGAGAGCAAATAAAAAAGCTGAGACAAAACTCGGGGATTTTCCTGGAGCAGTCCAGGTGGCAGCACCTCTACCTGAAGCGAATGCATCGCAACCTTTGAATGACTTGTCACCAAATCAAACTCGATCTCAGCCTTTACTTAATTCTATCATCTATGAGGCTAAGAAGTCAATCTATAAGTATAACGATGTAGAAATAGCAAGATGGAGTGGAGTGCTTACTAAAAGGCAAAGACAAGCACTTAATTTAAGAGTAAGCAAAAAGAGAGGACCAATGGTAGTCAGGGGTCTTTACAGCTCAAAGCTGAAGGCAGTCCCACACCCGTACCAGAAGTTGGTACCTTTGAACGCTCTGTTACCAGTCGCCCTACGTTATCCTCTCAATATTTATATTTTACTATAACTTACTGAGGGAATCAACTTTAAAAGTATCAAAAAGCTCCTGACCGAAGTCAAGAGCCATCTAACACTGGGGGCGAATTGTTCAATCGCAATTCCAGTTCTTTAGAAACCAAAGTTTCAGGGATAGCACTGCAACCCGAAGAGTCAAAGACTCAACCTGATTTTCCTACCAGTGTTGAATTACATTTTAACATTGATAGACCAACATAGTCAACAGTTTATATAAAAATAGGAATACCAAAAGGAGGATTAAGAATGTTTAGTTTGTTTGAATTTGCGATAGGGTTCGCCTCTTGGTGTTTATAGTCTTTGTAGCCTGTATCTATGGGGGAATGCTCTGTTTGTACATCTGGGACACCGCAAAAAAAATTCCTTTGGAAGCTTGCTTTTGTGACGCTCTATTCAATTTTTATCCTCCTTGTAACCTATGTTGTCTGGCTCGTTTTCTACTTTGGATTAAATGCTTAGATGCCCTGCTCATGCTGGGGCATTTTTGTTTGGGGATAAAGAAAATTCCCATGTGCCAGCTTTTGTAGTATAATAGTAAGCAGACAAAAAGATAGGAATGTGTTATGAAAGTATTAGCTTTTGATACGTCTAGCAAGGCTCTTTCTCTCGCTATTTTAGAGGACAAGCAGGTTCTTGCCGAGACGACGATTAATATTAAGAAAAATCACAGTATTACCCTCATGCCTGCCATCGATTTTTTGATGGCAAGTGTGAACTGGACGCCCAAGGATTTGGATAGAATCGTTGTGGCGGAAGGGCCAGGTAGCTACACAGGTTTGCGAATTGCGGTAGCAACTGCCAAGACTTTGGCTCATACACTGAACATTGAGTTAGTTGGTATGTCGAGCCTCTTGGCGCTGGTGCCCTACCAACAAGAAGGTTTGTTTATCCCCTTGATGGATGCTCGTCGCAACAATGTTTATGCAGGATTTTATGAAAATGCTAAACCTGTCATGCCGGAAGCGCACCTATCTTTTGAAGAGGTGTTAGAAAAAGTTAAGGGTGCTAGTCAGGTTACCTTTGTCGGAGAAGTCGGCCCCTTTGTGGAGCAGATTCAAGAACACTTGCCAAGGACTAATTACAAAGAAACCTTGCCTAATGCAGCCAATCTTGCTCTTTTGGCCTGGGACAAGGAAGCAGACTCCTTGCATGATTTTGTGCCGAATTACCTCAAACGAGTCGAGGCTGAGGAAAACTGGCTCAAGAACCATACCGAGTCTGGAGAGTCTTACATTAAACGCCTATGATAGAGATTAAACGAATCCAACAGCAGATTGACTTGGCTCAAGCCATCTACGCTGTGATGGCAGTTGTTTACCCAGTCAGTCCTTGGACGCTGGAGCAAATCCAAGCAAACCTGGCTCAAGACCAGACTTGGTATGCTCTGGCTTATGATGGGGCAGAAGTGATTGGATTTCTAGCTGTGCAGGAAAATATCTTTGAGGCAGAAGTCTTGCAAATCGCTGTTAAAGGAGATTATCAGGGTCAGGGAATTGCGTCAGCCTTGTTTGCTCAATTGCCGACAGATAAGGAGATTTTCCTCGAAGTCAGAAAGTCAAATCAACGAGCGCAAGCATTTTACAAGAAAGAAAAGATGGCAGTCATCGCTGAGCGAAAGGCCTACTACCATGATCCAGTCGAGGACGCCATCATCATGAAGAGAGAAATAGATGAAGGATAGATATATTTTAGCATTTGAGACATCCTGTGATGAGACTAGTGTTGCCGTCTTGAAAAACGACGATGAGCTCTTGTCCAATGTCATTGCTAGTCAAATTGAGAGTCACAAACGTTTCGGGGGCGTAGTGCCAGAAGTAGCCAGTCGTCACCATGTCGAGGTCATTACAGCCTGTATCGAGGAGGCACTGGCAGAAGCAGGGATTACGGAAGAGGACGTGACAGCTGTTGCGGTTACCTATGGACCAGGCTTGGTCGGAGCCTTGCTAGTTGGCTTGTCAGCTGCTAAGGCCTTTGCTTGGGCACATGGACTTCCACTTATCCCTGTTAACCACATGGCTGGTCACCTCATGGCAGCTCAAAGTGTAGAGCTTTTGGAGTTTCCCTTGCTAGCCCTCTTGGTCAGCGGTGGACACACAGAGTTGGTTTATGTTTCGGAGGCTGGTGACTACAAGATTGTTGGGGAAACGCGAGATGACGCGGTTGGTGAGGCCTATGATAAGGTCGGCCGTGTCATGGGCTTGACCTATCCTGCAGGTCGTGAGATTGATGAGCTAGCTCATCGGGGACAGGATATTTATGATTTTCCCCGTGCCATGATTAAGGAGGATAATCTGGAGTTTTCATTCTCAGGTTTGAAATCTGCCTTTATCAACCTTCACCACAATGCCAAGCAAAAGGGAGAAAGCTTGTCTACAGAGGATTTGTGTACTTCCTTCCAAGCAGCAGTCATGGATATTCTCATGGCAAAAACCAAGAAGGCTTTGGAGAAATATCCTGTTAAAACCCTGGTTGTGGCAGGTGGCGTGGCAGCCAATAAAGGCCTCAGAGAACGCCTAGCAACTGAAATCACAGATGTCAAGGTCATCATTCCACCCCTGCGCCTCTGCGGAGACAATGCAGGAATGATTGCCTATGCCAGCGTCAGCGAGTGGAACAAAGAAAACTTCGCAGGCTTGGACCTCAATGCTAAACCAAGTCTCGCTTTTGATACGATGGAATAAAATAGAGTCTGTCTGATTACAATCAGCAGACTTTTTTCTCTTTCCTGAATGTGTTATAATAGTCCATGCTATGGCTGGAGCCTTTTCAGCCTACTTATACTCTTCGAAAATCTCTTCAAACCGCGTTAGCTTCTATCTGCAACCTCAAAACAATGTTTTGAGCAACCTGCGGCTAGCTTCCTAGTTTGCTCTTTGATTTTCATTGAGTATTATTAAGACAATATGAGGAGAAAGATGAAAGAAAAAGGATTTTGGGAGGGGGCGCAGGCAGCCATGCCAACGGCTCTCGGTTATGTCAGTATTGGCCTTGCCTGTGGGATTATCGGTGCGCCCTATGTGACACCTGTTGAGATGGGCTTGATGAGCCTCTTTGTTTATGCTGGGAGCGCCCAGTTTGCCATGTTGGCACTGATTGCGGTTCAAGCACCTGTAGCGGCTATTGCTATGACGGTTTTTTTGATCAATTTGCGTCTCTTTTTGTTGAGCTTGCACGCATCGACTTATTTCCGTCATACCAGTCTCTGGCAAAATATCGGTATGTCTAGCCTCTTAACGGATGAGACTTACGGCGTTTTGATGGGTGAATTGGCCCATACAGACAAGGTCAATCCTATGTGGATGCACGGAAACAATCTCAACAGCTATGTGGCTTGGTTTGTGGGAACAGTTGTCGGAACGGCTCTGGGTGGTCTGTTGCCAAATCCAGAAATCTTTGGCTTGGATTTTGCCCTAGTTGGGATGTTCATTGGAATTTTTGCTTCGCAATTCCAGATTATGCAAAGACGGATTCCTGTCCGCAATCTGCTTATTATTCTAGCAGTTGTTGCGGTGTCCTTCTTTTTACTCTTGACAGTGGTGTCTCAGTCGCTAGCTGTTCTGTTTGCGACGCTACTTGGTTGTAGCATGGGGGTGGTTTTAGATGGTCAGTAAGTATCTTTTATTAGCAGTTATTTTCTCTGGCTTGGTGACGTGGATTCCCCGTATGATTCCTTTCATCTTGGTCAAGTATAAGGGCTTGCCTGCTATCGTTGAGCGTTTTTTGAAGTTCTTGCCCGTTTCTATTATCTTCGCCTTGATTCTTTCAAGCGTAGTGACAGGTAAGATTGGCAGCCTTCCTCAAATCAAATGGCTGGACTTCTTAGCAGTCTTTCCAACAGCTTGGGTAGCCTTTCGCTACCGCAATCTTGTCGGAACAGTTCTCTTTGGAGTGGTCTTAATTGCAGTCTTGCGTTTGGTCTTTTAATACTCTTCGAAAATCAAATTCAAACCACGTCAGCGTCGCCTTACCGTACTCAAGTACAGCTTGCGGCTAGCTTCCTAGTTTGCTCTTTGATTTTCATTGAGTATAAATCAGCCATAAAGAAAACCTATCACAGAGATAGATATCATATAATGGCGTAAATTCTCTTTTTCTGTTAAAATTATAAGGTATTCTATTTTGGAGGAAATGATATGAAAAAAATCGTTAAATACTCATCTCTTGCTGCCCTAGGGCTTGTTGCTGCAGGTGTTCTAGCAGCTTGCTCAGGTGGTGCTAAGAAAGAAGGAGAAGCAACTAGCAAGAAAGAAATTATCGTTGCAACTAATGCTACACCAAAACCATTCAACTATGAAGAAAATGGCGAATTGACTGGTTACGAAATTGAAGTGGTTCGCGCTATCTTTAAAGACTCTGACAAGTATGATGTCAAGTTTGAGAAGACAGAGTGGTCAGGAGTCTTTGCAGGACTTGATGCCGACCGTTACAATATGGCTGTTAGCAACATCAGCTACACTAAAGAACGTGCTGAAAAATACCTTTATGCAGCTCCAACTGCTAAAAACCCTAACGTTCTTGTAGTGAAAAAAGATGACCCTAGCATCAAATCGCTTGATGATATCGGTGGAAAATCAACAGAAGTTGTTCAAGGGACAACTTCTGCTAAACAGCTAGAAGACTACAACAAACAACACGCAGATAATCCAACTGTCCTAAAGTATACTAAAGCAGACTTCCAACAAATCATGGGACGCTTGAGCGATGGCCAGTTTGACTACAAGATTTTTGATAAAATCGGTGTTGAAACAGTCATCAAGGACCAAGGTTTGGACAACTTGAAAGTGATCGAACTTCCAAGCGACCAACAACCTTATGTTTACCCACTTCTTGCTAAAGGTCAAGATGAGTTGAAAACATTTGTAGACAAACGTATCCAAGAACTCTACAAAGACGGAACTCTTGAAAAATTGTCTAAACAATTCTTCGGAGACACTTATCTACCAGCAGAAGCTGATATTAAATAATTTCTTGAAATCATCCATTCTGAGTAAGTTGGGTGATTTCTCAATTTTTAGGGTTATAGTTTTAAACTATATATCTGGCTATCTAATAACAATTTGTGAAATCAAACAAATTGTGAGATACTAGTACGGTATTATTTTTAAGGAGAAAGAATCATGAAAATCAAAAAATGGCTTGGTGTAGCAGCCCTTGCTACAGTCGCAGGTTTGGCTCTTGCAGCTTGCGGAAACTCAGAAAAGAAAGCAGACAATGCAACAACTATCAAAATCGCAACGGTTAACCGTAGCGGTTCTGAAGAAAAACGTTGGGACAAAATCCAAGAATTAGTTAAAAAAGACGGTATCACTTTGGAATTTACAGAGTTCACAGACTACTCACAACCAAACAAGGCAACTGCTGATGGCGAAGTAGATTTGAACGCTTTCCAACACTATAACTTCTTGAATAACTGGAACAAAGAAAACGGAAAAGACCTTGTAGCGATTGCTGATACTTATATCTCTCCAATCCGTCTTTACTCAGGTTTGAATGGAAGTGACAACAAGTACACTAAAGTAGAAGACATCCCAGCAAACGGAGAAATCGCTGTACCAAACGACGCTACAAACGAAAGCCGTGCGCTTTACTTGCTTCAATCAGCTGGCTTGATTAAATTGGACGTTTCAGGAACTGCTCTTGCAACAGTTGCTAACATCAAAGAAAATCCAAAGAACTTGAAAATCACTGAATTGGACGCTAGCCAAACAGCTCGTTCATTGTCATCAGTTGACGCTGCTGTTGTAAACAATACCTTCGTTACAGAAGCAAAATTGGACTACAAGAAAGCACTTTTCAAAGAACAAGCTGATGAAAATTCAAAACAATGGTACAACATCATTGTTGCGAAAAAAGATTGGGAAACATCACCTAAGGCTGATGCTATCAAGAAAGTTGTTGCAGCTTACCATACAGATGAAGTGAAAAAAGTTATCGAAGAAACATCAGACGGTTTGGATCAACCAGTTTGGTAATAAGAAACAGGGAGGTGGGAGAGAAAATTCCACCTCTTGCTTTTGTATAGAGCATGGATTGTCAGGAAGAGTAGTTCATAGAAAGGTAGAGAGAATATGGTTTTTCCTAGTGAACAAGAACAAATTGAAAAATTTGAAAAGGATCATGTAGCCCAGCATTATTTTGAGGTTTTGCGTACCTTGATTTCTAAGAAATCGGTCTTTGCCCAGCAGGTTGGACTTAAGGAAGTCGCAAATTATCTGGGTGAAATTTTCAAACGTGTTGGGGCTGAAGTGGAGATTGATGAGACTTATACGGCTCCCTTTGTCATGGCGCATTTCAAGAGTTCGCGTCCAGATGCCAAAACTTTGATTTTCTATAACCACTATGACACTGTGCCAGCGGATGGGGATCAGGTATGGACAGAGGATCCTTTTACTCTTTCGGTCCGTAATGGTTTTATGTATGGGCGTGGGGTTGATGACGACAAGGGTCATATCACAGCTCGTTTGAGTGCTTTGAGAAAATACATGCAGCATCATGATGACCTGCCTGTCAATATTAGTTTTATCATGGAGGGTGCGGAGGAATCCGCTTCGACAGACCTAGATAAGTATCTGGAAAAACATGCAGACAAACTCCGTGGGGCGGATTTGTTGGTCTGGGAACAAGGGACCAAAAATGCCTTGGAGCAGTTAGAAATTTCTGGTGGAAACAAGGGGATTGTGACCTTTGATGCCAAGGTAAAAAGCGCTGATGTGGATATCCATTCTAGTTATGGTGGGGTTGTGGAATCAGCTCCTTGGTACCTCCTTCAAGCCTTACAGTCTCTTCGTGCGGCAGATGGACGTATCTTGGTTGAAGGCTTGTATGAAGAAGTACAAGAGCCAAATGAACGGGAATTGTCCTTGGTGGATACCTACGCTCAACGAAATCCTGGGGAAATCAGCCAGATTTATGGTTTGGAATTGCCTCTCTTACAAGAGGATCGCGCAGCCTTCCTAAAACGTTTCTTTTTCGAGCCAGCCCTTAATATCGAAGGGATTCAGTCAGGTTATCAAGGACAAGGAGTCAAAACGATATTACCTGCAGAAGCCAGTGCTAAGCTAGAGGTTCGTTTGGTTCCTGGCCTAGAACCGCATGATGTTCTGGAAAAAATTCGGAAACAGCTAGACAAAAATGGCTTTGATAAGGTAGAATTATACTATACCTTGGGAGAGATGAGCTATCGAAGCGATATGAGCGCGCCAGCCATTCTCAATGTAATCGAGTTGGCCACGAAATTCTATCCACAGGGCGTTTCGGTCTTGCCGACGACAGCTGGGACAGGGCCTATGCATACGGTCTTTGATGCCCTGGAGGTGCCAATGGTGGCCTTCGGTCTAGGAAATGCCAATAGCCGAGACCACGGTGGAGATGAAAATGTGCGAATCGCCGATTATTACACCCATATTGAATTAGTAGAGGAGCTGATTAGAAGCTATGAGTAGAGATATTATCAAGTTAGATCAGATTGATGTGACTTTTCACCAAAAGAAGAGAACCATCACAGCGGTCAAGGATGTGACCATTCACATCCAAGAAGGGGATATCTACGGAATCGTTGGATATTCTGGAGCAGGGAAATCAACCCTTGTACGGGTGATTAATCTCTTGCAAAAGCCATCTGCAGGTAAAATCACCATTGACGACGATGTGATTTTTGATGGCAAGGTGACATTGACAGCCGAGCAGTTGCGTCGTAAACGTCAAGATATCGGAATGATTTTCCAGCACTTTAACCTGATGAGTCAAAAGACAGCAGAGGAGAACGTAGCCTTTGCCCTTAAACACTCTGGACTTAGTAAGGAAGAAAAGAAAGCTAAAGTAGCTAAGTTGTTGGACTTGGTTGGCTTGGCGGACCGTGCTGAAAACTACCCTTCACAGCTATCTGGAGGGCAAAAACAGCGTGTGGCCATTGCGCGTGCCTTGGCAAATGATCCAAAAATCTTGATTTCAGACGAGTCCACTTCTGCCCTTGACCCTAAGACAACCAAGCAGATTTTGGCCTTGTTGCAAGATTTGAACCAAAAATTAGGCTTGACGGTTGTCTTGATTACGCATGAAATGCAGATTGTCAAAGATATCGCCAATCGTGTAGCAGTTATGCAGGATGGGAATTTGATTGAAGAGGGCAGCGTCCTTGAAATCTTCTCAAACCCTAAACAACCCTTGACCCAAGATTTTATCTCAACAGCTACAGGTATTGACGAAGCCATGGTCAAGATTGAGAAGCAAGAAATCGTGCAACATCTGTCTGAAAACAGCCTTTTGGTGCAACTCAAGTATGCAGGGGCTTCAACAGACGAGCCACTTTTGAATGAATTGTACAAGCATTACCAAGTAACGGCTAATATCCTCTATGGAAATATCGAAATCCTCGATGGCACTCCTGTTGGAGAATTGGTGGTGGTCTTGTCAGGTGAAAAAGCAGCGTTGGCAGATGCCCAAGAAGCCATTCGTCAAGCAGGCGTACAACTAAAAGTATTGAAGGGAGGACAGTAAGATGGAATCATTGATTCAAACCTATTTACCAAATGTTTATAAAATGGGCTGGGCTGGTCAAGCAGGCTGGGGAACAGCCATCTACCTAACCCTTTATATGACAGTTCTTTCTTTCATCATCGGAGGTTTCTTGGGGCTTGTTGCAGGGCTCTTCCTTGTCTTGACAGCGCCAGGTGGTGTCTTGGAAAATAAGGTCGTCTTCTGGATTTTAGACAAAATTACCTCAATTTTTCGTGCGGTTCCTTTCATCATTCTCTTGGCAGTCTTGTCACCCTTCTCTCATCTAATCGTAGGGACAAGTATCGGGCCAAATGCGGCTATTGTACCCCTATCTTTTGCGGTCTTTGCCTTCTTTGCCCGTCAGGTGCAGGTTGTCTTGGCTGAACTGGATGGCGGTGTCATTGAGGCGGCTCAAGCTAGCGGAGCGACCTTCTGGGACATCGTAGGTGTTTATCTATCAGAAGGTCTGCCAGATTTGATCCGTGTGACGACTGTGACCTTGATTTCCCTTGTTGGTGAAACAGCTATGGCTGGTGCGGTTGGAGCTGGTGGTATCGGTAACGTAGCCATCGCTTATGGATTTAACCGCTACAATCACGATGTGACCATCTTGGCAACCATCATTATCATTTTGATTATCTTTGCAATCCAATTCTTGGGAGATTTCCTGACCAATAAATTGAGTCATAAATAAAAAGAACTAGGCAATCTGTACATTATTCATAGGAGTTGTCGTTATAGTCAAGACTTAAAATTCTCTGTACTGGTTGCTATCAACCGTTACTTTTATGAGTTAGAGAGTTAAGAATTGTGGGGAGTCAATATGCAAAATCTGGGAGAAGTTTTTAAAGAATTGAGAAAGAGCCGGAATGTATCTCTACAGGAGGCGACGGGAGGAGAGTTTACTTATTCCATGCTGAGCAAATTTGAGCGTGGAGAAGCAGATTTATCCTCTATGAAATTGATTACTGCCTTAGATAACATCCACTCTGATTTGAATGAATTTATGTACTTGGTACGTGGTTTTTCTCAGAAAAAGGTCCTGGCTTTTCAAGAAAATCTTTGGGATTTATATGACAGAGAAGGGATTGATTCTCTCCACTCCTTGTATGAAGAGACGACTCAAAAGTATAGATTAAGTGGTGAAAAGAGCTATCTCTTACAAATGATTCGTATCAAAAGCCTTCTTGTGTTTTTTGATTCAGAAATAAGAGCAACGGATGAAGAACTGACTTTTCTCTATGACTATTTTTTTACTATTGATATCTGGGGAAATTATGAATTAGAACTATTTTCAACGATTTCTACTTTGTTCCCTCTGCCCCTCTATTTTAAATATTCTAGGGAGATGTTGCAAAAGACGGATTTATTAGGCTCTTTACCTAGTAACAAAGTCGCTATTGATACCATTTTAATTAATGGACTCTTTAAAGCGATAGAGGAAAAGGATAAATTAAAAGCAGACTATTTTACCTTTCAGGTTGAAAACCGCGATTTACCAGAATCTGAAGCTTATCTTAAAATCATTTATATGATTGCTAAAGGGTATTATGATACTATTTTTAAAGTAGAAAATAAGGGGCTTGAAAAAATCCAAAGAGGCATTACAATCTTACAAGATTTAGAGTATGTAGATGGTGCAAGATACTATGAAAACTATTTTGCAAGTCAGCTCTCGAATAAAGATTTGTAATATATTCCAATTACATCGACTGATGAAAAATAAATGGGTTTGTAGATGGAGTGATAAATAGCAGTATCTAGGAGCTAGAGTTCCTATTTTCAGAAAAAATATATTACAAAAAAGTGGGGAGTCCCGCTTTTTTTGTTAGACTGAATTCAATAGAATACTCTTTGAAATGTGAGAAAGGCCTGTTATGAAACTATTCTTAAGACATCATTTATTTAGAATACTGACCTTATCAAGGTTTTTGAGCTCAAGTGGAGCTTATATTTATAATCTTGTATTTATCGTTTATGCTGCGAGTCTACCCTTTAAAAATATAGCTGTATTTATGGCGAATATGATTACGATTTTACCTTTCCTATTTACTTTTTATGTTGGGATTAAGGCTGATCATACTCGGAATAAAGCAGGGACAATTATCTGGGTTGGTTGTGTGCAAAGTCTACTATTTCTTTTGATTGCTAGTGTGATTCATGACCAGAACTTCGTAACGTTTGCTTTTATCTGTATGGTTAACATCTGTTCGGATATTTTATCGGATTATACAGCAGGCCTTCGTATGCCGATTATCCAGCATAATATTTCGGAAGATAAGCTCTATGAAGCTTATTCCTTTACTCAGTTTGTTTCCTATTTATCAAATCTAGGAGGTCAAGCCTTAGGAGTATGGTTACTCACAACCAGTCATCAAAATTTTTCTTTTGTTGCAATTGTGAACGCTGGCTTCTTTTTACTATCTTCTCTTATTTTGTTCAAAAATAGAAGAGAATTGACGTATTTGTCTGTAAGTGTAGAGGATAAGTCGATTAGTTTACTCCAACAAGTTAAGGCAATCTATGCGGACATGGATGATATCTTTAGGCAGAGAGAAAGTAAATCATTGTTTAAAATGATCCTTGTCATTTTGGTAATGAATACTTTGGGAGGAGCTATTGGAGGTATTTATCACTTTTATTTATTAGACCATACTATCTATCATCTCAGCTATGCTCAAGCCCTATTTTTAATTGAATGTGTTAGCTTGGGAGGAGCTATTCTTGGTAGCCTAACTCCCCATGATTATTTTGGGAAATTGTCTTTTTCAAGCTTGTTATCGCTCAATGCAATTCTGTTTGTCTTGCTGGATACTGCTAATATTTTAGAGTTTTCTCCTCTAGTAGGTGTTGCCTGCTTAGCCTTTGTCATGTATTTGATGTCGAAATCAATGCCTAAATTAGATACTCTGTTACTGTCTAATTTGAGTGCGGATGTATTAGCTAGAAGTAATAATCTCTTGAGTATGATTTTTTCCCTAACATTACCCTTGGGAATGTCTGTATTTTCCTTCTTAGCTTTACAAGATATCAGACTTTGTTGGTGGGTGTTTTTGGTAGTGAGTGTGATAGGGCTGATTTTATCCCTAGAAAAAGGAAGTTTTTCAGGTAAAAAATTTTAACCTAGGAAGCTCAAGCTTACTAGAAGACCTTCCAGATGTGATTCGTGTGACGACTGTAACCTTGATTTCCCTTGTTGGGGAAACAGCTATGGCCGGGGCAGTTGGAACTGGTGGTATGGGTAACGTAGCCATCGCTTATGGATTTATACTCTTCGAAAATCTCTTCAAACTACGTCAGCGTTGCCTTGCCGTAGGTATATGTAACTGACTTCGTCAGTCTTATCTACAACCTCAAAGCAGTGCTTTGAGCAACCTGCGGCTAACTTCCTAGTTTGCTCTTTGATTTTCATTGAGTATTAACCGTTACAATCACGATGTAACCATCTTGGCAACCATCATTATCATTTTGATTATCTTTGCAATCCAATTCTTGGGAGATTTCTTGACTAAGAAATTGAGTCATAAATAAAAAGAGCCGTGCGGCTCTTTTTATTTATCAGATTTTCTGTGCAAATTTTTTACTCAAGGCTTGTCCAATCAAGGCGCCAACTAGGGCTCCGATGACAACACTAGCGATAAATAGAAGGATGGTTCCAAGATTTGGTGCGACCATGATACGGTCGATATATTCTTGGGATTTTCCTCTTGCTAGAAGAGTAGCCATATAGGTTTGGGGCGCAATCCACATGAGTAAGATTGGACCAGTTGAACTAAAGGCGAAAATAATGAAAGAAAGCAAATTTTTTGTTTGGTCCTTGTATTTTCCTAAATGAGCTACTCCATCTGCTAGAAGACCACAGATAATTCCAGGAAGGAAGGCACCGGCACCGTGTTTGCTCCCCAAGAAAAAGAGGGCGATGACAAGGCCGATAGTGGTAATGGCTCCAAAGCGCGGAACTTTTGCGACTAGAATCATATAGACGCTACCGCCGACAAGGGCAGTAAAGGCAGGTGCATAAAACATGTTTCCAGTTTGGTCAAGGAGATTGCCCAAAAGGACACCAATCCCCATGCAGAGGAAGTAAAGAACTGCAAAGAGCAGTGTAGTTAAGATAGATTTTTTCATGAATTGTCTCCTGATAATTTTCTCACAATTCTCATTGTACCACGGTTTGGTGGGATTGTAAATGGATAGTCTATGTTTTTGAAAACGCTTGAAATATGATATAATAGTTTCATAGTTATTTTTAGGGGGATATCATGGGTAGATTTTTAGACTTTGTCTTTAATCGTTTCTTTTTAGGGATGATCGCGACAGCCTTCTTTTGGCTATTAACCTTAGCAGGAGGGATTATTCTTGGTCTAGCGCCAGCCAGTGCCACCTTGATGAGCCTATATGCAGAACATGGTTATAGCTTTCGGGAATACAGTTTGAAGGAAGCTTGGTCTCTTTACAAGCAAAATTTTGTCTCAAGCAACCTGATTTTCTATAGCTTTTTGGGGGTGGATTTAGTTTTAATCTATGGCCTGTATCTCTTGGTGCAATTGCCTCATCAAACCATCATTCATTTGATTGCGACCTTTTTGAATGTCCTAGTAGTCGCCCTGCTCTTTTTGGCCTATACAGTGTCTTTGAAATTACAAGTTTATTTTGACTTATCCTATCGAAATAGTCTCAAACTATCCTTGATTGGCATCTTTATGAGCCTAGCAGCTGTGGCCAAGGTTCTCTTTGGGACAGTGTTACTTGTGGCAATTGGTTACTATATGCCTGCCCTACTTTTCTTTGTAGGAATTGGGATGTGGCATTTCTTTATCAGTGATATGTTGGAACCGGTCTATGAAAGTATCCATGAAAAATTGGCGACAAAATAGAATGAAGCAGTTTTGGCTACATACGCTTCTAAGAACCTACAGTTCAGTTATGATGATTATTATTGCGAGTTTTGCAATCTTACTCTCTTACGCTGACTGGGATTCACGGGAAAAGGAAGCCCAGAGAGTAGCCCAGCGTGTAACCACTCGAACAGTTGAAGAGGTGGAATATTATTATCGCGAGTCAGCCCAACTGGCGCAAGATTTAGTAGCCAATCAAGAACGGATACAAGGGGTTTATAAGTACTTTAGCTTGTCAACTTCTGAGTATTTTTATTGGCTGTTGGAGCATCAAGCAGCTTCGTCAACTTCTATTTCTCTGTATGAAAACATTGATGATCTTTATGTCCAAAATGACTCTATAACGGGTGTTGCAATCGTCTTGCAGGATTTTAAAGAAGTTTATGTTTCAACAAGGGATAAAAGAAGTGGTCATATCTTGCCTGCTGAGGCCTTTAAACCAGAGGTCAATAGTTTTGGAATTCCAGTTCTGGACCCAGCAACGGATCAATCTATAGGAGTGATTTACATCTCCTTGGATCCAGAAGTTTTATATCATGCCATTGACAATACCCGAGGTCATATTCCGATGGCTGTTACTGTGACATCGCCTTTTGATACGGAGATTTTTCATATTGGTGAGAGGGTCAATAGGGAACATGAGAACTGGTTTGTTGGTATGACTTCTCATGGATATCAGGTTCAGGTGGCAGTTCCTAAAAACTTTGTTTTACAAGGAACAGTTGCCAGCTCTGCTTTGATTGTGGGTTTGAGCCTTCTCTTTATTGTCATTCTCTATCTGACTTTGAGGAAGACCTTTGCGAACTACCAAAAGCAGGTAGTGGATTTGGTGGATTCTATTCAAGCTATTGCCCAAGGGGAAGAAGGTCTTCGCATCGATACGCTTGAAAAGGATCAGGAATTGCTCCTAATCGCGGAGACGACCAATGATATGTTGGATCGATTAGAAAAGAATATACATGATATTTATCAGTTAGAGCTTAGTCAAAAAGATGCCAATATGCGGGCCTTGCAGGCGCAAATCAACCCTCACTTCATGTACAATACTCTGGAGTTCTTGCGCATGTATGCAGTTATGCAAAGTCAAGATGAGTTGGCAGATATCATTTATGAGTTCAGTAGCCTGTTGCGTAACAATATTTCCGACGAAAGAGAAACTCTTCTCAAACAGGAATTAGAATTTTGCCGTAAATACAGCTATCTCTGCATGGTTCGCTATCCCAAGTCCATTGCCTATGGTTTCAAGATAGATCCAGAGTTAGAGAATATGAAGATTCCCAAGTTTACCTTGCAACCGCTGGTAGAAAATTATTTCGCGCATGGTGTTGACCACAGACGGACAGATAATGTGATTAGCATCAAGGCTCTTAAACAGGACGGTTTTGTAGAAATTTTGGTGGTTGATAATGGCCGTGGTATGTCGGCTGAAAAGCTGGCAAGTATTCGAGAAAAATTAAGGAAGAGACATTTTGAACACCAAGCCAGTTACAGTGATCAAAAGCAGTCTATCGGGATTGTCAATGTACATGAGCGTTTTGTGCTCTATTTTGGGGATCGATATGCTATTACTATAGATTCTGCAGAGCAAGCAGGTGTTCAGTATCGTATTACAATTCAAGATGAGTAGAAAGGGAGAAAATGTATAAAGTATTATTAGTAGATGATGAGTACATGGTGACAGAAGGTCTGAAACGTTTGATTCCCTTTGATAAGTGGAATATGGAGGTCGTTGCAACAGCCAGTCATGCCGATGAAGCACTAGAATATGTTCAGAACAATCCCGTCGATGTGGTCATTTCCGATGTCAATATGCCTGACAAAACAGGGCTTGATATGATTCGGGAGATGAAAGAAATCTTACCAGATGCTGCCTATATCCTACTTTCAGGTTATCAGGAGTTTGATTATGTAAAAAGAGCAATGAACCTTAGTGTGGTGGACTATCTGGTCAAACCTGTTGATAAGGTAGAGTTGGGAAATCTACTGGAGAAGATTGCAGGTCAGCTCGGCGAGAGAGGAAAGAAAAGTCAGATCCTCAGTCAAGATTTAGACGAGGCTGGATTTGTTAGTTATCTAGGAGGTAAGGAGAATTGGTGGATAGGCCTATCCAAGGAAAAACAAGGCTCTTTCACCATTCCCTACTATGTATTGGGTCAAGACTGGCAGATTTTTATTTCTGATCAACTCCTAGATGGTTTAGTCGTTACTCCCTTTGAAGCTCCTTATCAGGAACACTTTGAACGCTGGAAGCTGAATGCTGAGAAAGCCCTCTTTTACGGTTCTGTAAATCTAAAACAGTCTGAGAGTCTCTTTGCCTATTACGAACCGATTTATAGGGTTATTATTCAGGGAAATCTCAATCAAATCGTGGAAGAATTGAACCTCTTGGAGAAGGTGGTTCTTGAAAATACGCCACGTGTTCCGATTACCAAACAGCTTTTTATCCAGTTTGTCATGGATGTCTTTCATTTGTTTGAACATCTAAAAGCTGATGATTTGACGGATATTGTCAAAACGATTCATGCTATTCAAACCTTCGATGAATTGGTTCCTTATATCAAGGAAACTCTGACCCGATTCTTTGGACAATATCGGATGAATGAAAATGTGGTTAGTGTGCTAGAAGTCATTGGGAGTGATTATCAGAAAGAACTTTCTCTCAAGGATATCAGTAAGGACCTCTTTATCAATCCTGTTTATCTGGGACAGTTGATTAAGCGTGAAACCAATTCGACCTTCGCAGAGTTACTAAATAAACAACGCATTAAGGCTGCCCAGCAGCTCTTGCTTTCAACTAGTGACAGTATTGAAGATATTTGTTATGCTGTTGGTTACAGTAATGTTGGATATTTCTATAAAGTGTTCCGAAAATTGTGCGGAAAATCGCCAAAAGCCTACCGAAAACAGGTGGAAACCACACTATAATATTTGTATCCCTTTACAAAAAGTGCTATAATATCGATAATAATATCAGGAGGTTCTATTATGAAAAAGAAACCAATCTATCTATGGGTATTACTGATTTTTTCAGCCTTACTCTCAGCAATGTCACTATTTGGAATCATATCTCCAGTACCCACTGCGGAGGGTATGAACAATCTAGAAACATCAGCATCAGGTGTTAATGCTACTTATGCTAAGGAGCTCGTTGCTTACACCATTAAGGTATCGGAGCATGGTCATTCTATCTTCAACATTCTCTTGGTTGTCTTATCTGTTATTCTGGTGGTTGTGTCTTTGGTTTTCCTTGTTCGTAAAAACATCCAATTGGCTAACTACACTTATCTTGCTTATGTCTTCGTTGCCATCGTTGGTTCTATCTACAACTTTATCGGCGTTCAGGATGCGGTTTTACTTTTTACAGACCCTAACATCCGTATGGGAGCGGAGCTTGGTGCCAAAGGTTCTGCTATTTTTGGGATCGTACTCAATGTTATCTTCCTAGCAATTGTCTTCTATAAAATGTGGCGTCAGCAAAAAGAATTGACAGAAACTCAAGAAGAGGAAGAACTTGCCTAAGAGTTGACAAAGCATAACTATCAAGATACAATCTTGGTAGTTATTTTTTATGATTTAAAAAAAGGAGGAGAACATGAAAAAAGTTTCCTTGGTCTACATCAGTCTGAGCGGAAATACGGAGAGTTTTGTGACGCGCTTGAAAGACTATCTCTTGTCCCAGTACGAGGGAATTGAGGTTCAAAAGATTCATATCAAGGATTTGGTCAAAGAAGGCCAAGATTTCTATGAAATGGACCATCCCTATGTTGCTTTTTTGCCGACTTACCTAGAAGGTGGGAATGGCGTGGATAACGGAGATGTCGAGATTTTGACGACACCAGTGGGAGATTTTATCGCCTATGGTGACAATGCTAGTAAGTGTTTTGGTGTGGTTGGTTCAGGAAATCGTAACTTTAATAACCAATACTGCCTGACAGCCAAGCAATATAGTCAACGTTTTGGCTTCCCTGTATTGGCTGATTTTGAAATGCGAGGTATGCTGGGAGATATCAAACGTGTCGCAGCGATTATCGCAGATTTGTATGAGTTGGAAAGTTAAGCTGAAACCAATCTTTCAATCATTAGAAGAAAGAACTTATTATATCCCCCTCTATAGCAGAGATGAAAATTACCTATAAAATTTTTAATATAAATGTTATTTGCTATAGTTGGAAGATAAAAATTATGCCCTAAAAAAACCGAGAAGCTTTCTTCTCGGTTTTTGATTATTTCAATTGATCTGTAATGTCTTTTGATAGCAACATTCCTAGATGATAAGTTTTATTGATGTAAGCAATGACATCATTGATGTTTTCAGTCGTGTGAATTTTCTCTTTGATGTCAGACCTAAATGTTTCATCCTTTAAAAGTTGTTCTTGGTAGAGTTTTTGCAGTCTCTCCTTCTCGTACTTATTAAGCAGAAAAAGGAAAACCAAGCTAATCACAACGAGGATATAAGCATATTGGCTCATAGAATATCTCCCTGTATGATAAAGAAGTAGTGAATAAATCAATTTAGTGGATCTAAAATAGCAGAACAAGTCAGCAAAACTTGATAAGATTTCTGATAGATCTCTAAACCAAAATCCGTATAGATTTAGTGTAAGTTACTTAGATTGCTTTACATTCTAGTGACTTGAAGATTAGCACCAGCCACTAAGCCAATTAATAGATTTGGTTGACCAATTTAGTGAGGCGTTTAGGCAAGTGTCTCTGGTTACGACGTAAAGAAACATAAATCGATAATATTTATGTTTCTTTACTAGTGAAGCAGTTAGCTAGTCCGCATAAAAGCGGCTAGCGTCTAACAATTAGGAACTTTAGTTCCAATAACTTTAAGATTACGACGTTTTAGGACATAAGTCGATCATATTTATGTCCTAAAACTAGTGAAGCGCCTAGCCAAATCTCTGATAGGATTTGGCGTTAGTTACTTAGATTGCAAAGCAATCTAAGTAACTTTGGCGATTTACATCTTCTCAGGTGCTTCTACTCCAAGCAAGCGAAGTGCTTCTTTGAGAACGACTGCGGTTGCGTAGCTGAGTGCTAGACGGCTGTCGCGTTCTGGACTTTCATCCAAGATACGTGTATGTGCATAATATTTGTTGAAGGATTGAGCCAGGCTAATTGCAAATTTTGCAATGATAGAAGGTTCAAAGTTATCCGCCGCACGGTTAATAATACGTGGGAAGTCTTGGATGAGTTTGATGATTTCCCAGCTTTCTGCATCATTCAAGCTATAGTTGTCAGCAGTTTCTGGTTTAAAGTCTGCTTTGCGTAAGATCGATTGGATACGAGCATAGGCATATTGAACGTAAGGTCCAGTTTCACCCTCGAAGGATACCATAGCTTCTAGGTCGAAGTCGTATCCATTTGTACGGTCGGTCTTGAGGTCATAGAATTTAATGGCTCCAACCCCAACAGCATGCGCTACCTGGTCTTTGTTTTCTAGTTCAGGATTTTTAGCCTCGATTTGGGCCTTGGCACGACTAACGGCCTCTGCAACAGTAGGCTCTAGTAAGATGACATTCCCTTTACGAGTAGAGAGTTTCTTCCCTTCTTTTGTAACCAAACCAAAAGGAACGTGAGTAATATCGTTACTCCAGTCGTAGCCCATCTCTTGCAAGACGGCTTTGAGCTGTTTAAAGTGGGCAGATTGTTCTTGGCCAACGATGTAGATAGATTTGGCAAATTGGTATTCATTTTTACGGTAAAGGGCTGCGGCCAAGTCACGAGTGATATAGAGAGTTGCACCATCCGATTTCTTGATAAGGGCTGGATGTTCAATTCCATATTTCTCAAGATTCACAACTTGGGCACCTTCTGACTCAACAAGAAGGCCTTTTTCAGAAAGAATGTCTACGACTGCATCCATCTTATCGTTATAGAAGGCTTCTCCGTTATAGCTGTCAAATTCAACCTGCAATTCATTGTAAAGGCGGTTAAATTCCACCAAACTTTCATCACGGAACCATTGCCAAAGAGCGAGAGCTTCCTCGTCTCCATTTTCAAGTTTACGGAACCATTCGCGTGCTTCTTCATCCAAGCTAGGGTCATTTTCAGTTTCAGCGTTGATGCGGACATAGAGTTTAAGAAGTTCATCAATTGGATGAGCTTTTACAGCTTCTTCGTCGCCCCATTTTTTGTAGGCAACAATCAGCATTCCAAACTGTTTACCCCAGTCTCCCAAATGGTTGACCTTGACTGTTTGATATCCGATTTTTTGGAAAATATGTGATAAGCTATCTCCGATAACAGTTGAACGTAGATGACCAATAGAAAATGGTTTAGCGATATTAGGACTAGACATGTCGATCACAACATTTTCTTGCTTGCCAATATGTTGGTCAGCATAGTGTTCTTTTTGAGTGATAACAGCTTGCAATACTTGAGCAGAAATGGCAGATTTATCAAGGAAAAAGTTAACGTAAGGTCCTGTTGCGACAACCTTTTCAAAGGCTTGGCTGTTAATTTTTTCAGCCAGTTCAGCAGCAATCATTTGAGGTGCTTTACGTTCGACTTTTGCAAGAGAAAAAGCAGGGAAAGCGATGTCTCCCATTTCTGAGTTTTTAGGGGTTTCCAGTAAATTTAAAATAGCCTCTTGGTCCAGGCTATCAATGACGCTAGCCAACTCGCTAGCAATCAATTCTTTTGTATTCATTAAGAGCTCCTTTTTGGACTTTTCTACTATTTTATCACAATTTTAAAGAAAGAAGAAAAAATTTTTGAAATCTCCTGTTTTTTTGGTATAATATAGTTATAAAATTAGTTATAAATATGCATATAAGAGGATTTTATGAGAAAAAGAGATCGTCATCAGTTAATAAAAAAAATGATTACTGAGGAGAAATTAAGTACACAAAAAGAAATTCAAGATCGGTTGGAGGCACACAATGTCTTTGTGACGCAGACAACCTTGTCTCGTGATTTGCGCGAAATCGGCTTGACCAAGGTCAAGAAAAATGATATGGTGTATTATGTACTAGCAAATGAGACAGAAAAGATTGATTTGGTGGAATTTTTGTCTCATCATTTAGAAGGTGTTGCAAGAGCAGAGTTTACCTTGGTGCTTCATACCAAATTGGGAGAAGCCTCTGTTTTGGCAAATATTGTTGATGCAAACAAGGATGAATGGATTTTAGGAACAGTTGCTGGTGCCAATACCTTATTGGTTATTTGTCGAGACCAGCACGTTGCCAAACTCATGGAAGATCGTTTGCTAGATTTGATGAAAGATAAGTAAGGTCTTGGGAGTTACTCTCAAGACTTATTTTTGACAAGGAGAGACGGAAAATGGCGACAGAAAAGCTATCACCCGGCATGCAACAGTATGTGGATATTAAAAAGCAATATCCAGATGCGTTTTTGCTCTTTCGGATGGGTGATTTTTATGAATTATTTTATGAGGATGCGGTCAATGCTGCGCAGATTCTGGAAATTTCCTTAACGAGTCGCAATAAGAATGCGGACAATCCGATTCCTATGGCGGGTGTCCCCTATCATTCTGCCCAACAGTATATCGATGTCTTGATTGAGCAGGGTTACAAGGTAGCCATTGCAGAACAAATGGAAGATCCTAAACAAGCAGTTGGGGTTGTTAAACGAGAGGTTGTTCAGGTCATTACGCCAGGGACAGTGGTCGATAGCAGTAAGCCGGACAGTCAGAATAACTTCTTGGTTGCCATAGACCGTGAAGGCAATCAGTTTGGTCTAGCTTATATGGACCTGGTGACGGGTGACTTTTATGTGACAGGTCTTTTGGATTTCACGTTGGTTTGTGGGGAAATCCGCAATCTCAAGGCTCGAGAAGTGGTGCTGGGTTATGACTTGTCTGAGGAAGAAGAACAAATCCTTAGTCGCCAGATGAATCTGGTGCTTTCCTATGAAAAAGAAGGTTTTGAAGACCTTCATTTATTGGATTCACGATTAGCAACAGTGGAGCAAGCTGCATCTAGTAAGCTGCTCCAGTATGTTCATCGGACTCAAATGAGGGAATTGAACCACCTCAAACCTGTTATCCGATATGAAATCAAGGATTTCTTGCAGATGGATTATGCGACCAAGGCTAGTCTGGATTTGGTTGAGAATGCTCGTTCAGGCAAGAAGCAAGGCAGTCTTTTCTGGCTTTTGGATGAAACAAAGACGGCTATGGGGATGCGACTCTTGCGTTCTTGGATTCATCGTCCTTTGATTGATAAGGAACGAATCATCCAACGTCAAGAAGTGGTGCAGGTCTTTCTCGACCATTTCTTTGAGCGCAGTGATTTGACAGACAGTCTCAAGGGTGTTTATGACATCGAACGTTTGGCTAGTCGGGTTTCTTTTGGCAAAACCAATCCCAAGGACCTCCTGCAGCTGGCGACCACCTTGTCTAGCGTACCACGGATTCGTGCGATTTTAGAAGGGATGGAGCAACCTGCTCTAGCCTATCTCATTGAACAACTGGATGGAATCCCTGAATTGGAGAGCTTGATTAGCGCAGCGATTGCTCCTGAAGCTCCTCATGTGATTACAGAAGGTGGTATTATCCGGACTGGATTTGATGAGACTTTAGACAAGTACCGTCGCGTTCTCAGAGAAGGGGCTAGCTGGATTGCTGAGATTGAGGCTAAGGAGCGAGAAAACTCTGGTATTAGCGCACTTAAGATTGTCTATAATAAAAAGGACGGCTACTATTTCCATGTGACCAATTCGCAACTGGGAAATGTGCCTGCTCACTTTTTCCGCAAGGCAACGCTGAAAAACTCAGAACGCTTTGGAACCGAAGAATTAGCCCGTATCGAGGGAGATATGTTGGAGGCGCGTGAGAAGTCAGCTAACCTAGAGTACGAAATTTTTATGCGTATTCGTGAAGAGGTTAGCAAGTACATCCAGCGTTTACAAGCTCTAGCCCAAGGAATTGCGACGGTTGATGTCTTGCAAAGTCTGGCGGTTGTGGCTGAAACCCAGCATTTGATTCGACCAGAGTTCGGAGAGGATTCGCGGATTGATATCCAGAAAGGGCGCCATGCTGTCGTTGAAAAGGTCATGGGGGCTCAGACCTATATTCCAAATACGATTCAGATGGCAGAAGATACCAGTATTCAACTGATTACAGGGCCAAACATGAGTGGTAAGTCAACCTATATGCGCCAGTTAGCTATGACGGCAGTTATGGCCCAGATGGGTTCCTATGTGCCAGCAGAAAGCGCCCATTTGCCAATTTTTGATGCAATCTTTACTCGTATTGGAGCGGCAGATGACTTGGTTTCAGGTCAATCAACCTTTATGGTGGAGATGATGGAAGCCAATAATGCCATTTCACATGCGACCAAAAATTCCTTGATTCTTTTTGATGAGTTAGGTCGTGGAACTGCAACTTATGACGGAATGGCTCTTGCTCAGTCCATCATCGAATACATCCATGAGCACATCGGTGCCAAGACCCTCTTTGCTACCCACTACCATGAGTTGACTAGTCTGGAGTCCAGCTTGGAACACTTGGTCAATGTTCACGTGGCAACTTTGGAGCAGGGTGGGCAGGTGACCTTCCTTCACAAGATTGAACCAGGACCAGCCGATAAATCCTACGGTATTCATGTTGCCAAGATTGCTGGCTTGCCAGCAGACCTTTTAGCTAGAGCGGACAAGATTTTGACTCAACTAGAGAGTCAAGGTACAGAAAATCATACTCCCATGATACAAACAAATGCTGTAACCGAACAGATTTCACTCTTTGATACGACTGAAGAACATCCTATCTTAGCAGAATTGTCTAAACTAGATGTTTACAACATGACACCTATGCAGGCTATGAATGTATTGGTTGAGTTAAAACAAAAATTATAAAAATAATCCCACTCATGCATTTTGAGTGGGATTATTGCTATTACTTTCTATGTTCCAAGAGTTGATTGATATGGTCTACTTTTTTAGCTTCTCTTTTATAGAGAATGGCCCAAATGATGAGATAGACAATCGTAAACTCAAATATGAGCTGGAGATAGAAGATCCAGTGGAAAGGGAACCAACCAGCTAGAGTTGCTAGTGGGATAAAGCCTACTAGCATGAGGAAAAAATGAGTCAGAGTCGCACGGAGTAAGCTCCAGTCACGGCTGAATAAGCGGTTGCCAAAGTTAAAGAGAATACCGATGGCTGCCCAGATCAGTGTGCAGTAGAGCAAGACCAGGGCACCGTGAATCTGATGCTGGGTCATCACTTGGCCGATGAGAGAGTCGGAACTTAGTGGTGCGTAGGTATTTGGTGCATAAATGAGTGAAAAGATGATAGAGAGGATGAGGCCGATAAGAACACCGGCAGCTGCATCGTGAAATACTTGTTTTTTCATAGTTCTAATTTCTCCTTGATGGTTTTTAGGTAACGGCGTGAAGAGTAGGTGAAGCTTTCGTTTTTTAGAAAGATTTCTACCAGACCGTTGGGGGTTAGCTTGAGGTGAGAGATGGAGTCGATATTGATGATTTCTGATTGGGAAATTTGGATAAAATTGGTTGGTAAGAGTTCAAGGACCTGATAGAGCCGTAAGTCAATGCTATAGGTCTGACTCGCTGTTTCTGCTAAAACTTTCCGATTTTCGATATAGAAGCGCTGAATCTTGCCAATCTTAATTAGATAGACCTGATCATCAATCTTTCCTTTGATTGTTTCTTTTCGGTCCAGATTTTCTGCGAATTCGATGACTTTTTGGACTTTTTCGGTTTCTTGAGGTGCTTGAACAATCAGCTTTTCCTCTTCGTAAGTCTCGCTAATCTGTAGTTCTACTTTCATAAATTTCTCTCCTTTTCAGTTATACAAGGTTGTGATCACTTCCTGTACACTTTTATTAAACACTATTTTACGACACCTGGCAAGGGACTTTGTCTATGTGGAGGGATTTGGCTCCTATGTGGTGCTTGCTTTTTCGGTCCTATCTGAAATATGGTATAATAGCACTAATCAATTTCTAGGAAAATAGATACGGAAAGGGGCTGAAAGATGTCTCATATTATTGAATTGCCAGAGGTGCTGGCAAACCAGATCGCGGCTGGAGAGGTCATTGAGCGTCCAGCTAGTGTTGTTAAGGAGCTGGTAGAAAATGCTATTGACGCGGGCTCTAGTCAGATTATCATTGAGATTGAGGAAGCTGGTCTCAAGAAAATCCAAATCACAGATAATGGTCATGGAATTGTCCACGATGAGGTGGAGTTGGCCCTGCGTCGTCATGCGACCAGTAAGATAAAAAATCAAGCAGACCTCTTTCGAATTCGGACGCTTGGTTTTCGTGGTGAAGCCCTACCTTCTATAGCTTCTGTTAGTGTCTTAACTCTGTTGACAGCAGTTGAGGGTGCAAGTCACGGAACCAAGTTAGTCGCGCGTGGGGGAGAAGTTGAAGAAGTCGTTCCAGCGACTAGTCCTGTGGGGACCAAGGTTTGTGTGGAGGACCTCTTTTTCAACACACCTGCCCGCCTCAAGTATATGAAGAGCCAGCAAGCAGAGCTGTCTCATATCATTGATATTGTCAACCGTCTGGGTTTGGCCCATCCTGAGATTTCTTTCAGCTTGATTAGTGATGGCAAGGAAATGACGCGGACAGCTGGGACTGGTCAACTGCGCCAAGCTATCGCCGGGATTTACGGTTTGGCGAGTGCCAAGAAGATGATTGAAATTGAGAATTCTGACCTAGATTTCGAAATTTCAGGCTTTGTTTCCCTGCCTGAGTTGACTCGGGCTAATCGCAACTATATCAGTCTCTTTATCAATGGCCGTTATATCAAGAACTTCCTGCTCAATCGTGCAATTCTTGACGGTTATGGTAGTAAGCTCATGGTGGGCCGTTTTCCACTGGCTGTCATTCACATCCATATTGACCCTTATCTGGCGGATGTCAATGTGCATCCGACCAAGCAAGAGGTGCGGATTTCCAAGGAAAAAGAACTGATGACCCTGGTTTCAGAAGCTATTTCTAATAGTCTCAAGGAGCAAACCTTGATACCAGATGCCTTGGAAAATCTTGCCAAATCGACTGTGCGCAATCGTCAAAAGGTGGAGCAGACCATTCTCCCACTCAAAGAAAATACGCTCTACTATGAAAAGACAGAGGCAACTAGACCTAGCCAAGCTGAGGTGGCTGATTATCAGATAGAATTAACTGAGGAAGGGCAGGATTTAACCCTGTTTGCCAAGGAAACCTTGGACCAATTGACTAAGCCAGCAAAACTGCATTTTGCAGAGAGAAAGCCTGCTAATTATGACCAATTAGACCATCCAGAGTTAGATTTGGCCAGTTTGGATAAGGCTTATGACAAGCTGGAGCGAGAAGAATCTTCAAGTTTCCCAGAGTTGGAATTTTTCGGGCAAATGCATGGGACTTATCTCTTTGCTCAAGGGCGAGATGGGCTCTACATCATAGACCAACATGCGGCTCAGGAACGGGTTAAGTACGAGGAGTACCGTGAAAGCATTGGTAATGTTGACCAGAGCCAGCAGCAACTCCTAGTGCCCTATATCTTTGAATTTCCAGCGGATGATGCCCTGCGTCTCAAGGAAAGAATGCCTCTTTTGGAGGAAGTGGGCGTCTTTCTAGCAGAGTATGGAGAGAATCAATTTATCCTGCGTGAACATCCTATTTGGATGGCAGAAGAAGAGATTGAATCAGGTATCTATGAAATGTGCGACATGCTCCTTTTGACCAAGGAAGTTTCTATCAAGAAATACCGAGCAGAGTTGGCTATTATGATGTCCTGCAAGCGGTCTATCAAGGCCAACCATCGTATCGATGACCATTCGGCTAGACAGCTCCTCTATCAACTTTCTCAATGTGACAATCCCTATAACTGTCCCCATGGACGTCCCGTTTTGGTGCATTTTACCAAGTCGGATATGGAAAAGATGTTCCGACGTATTCAGGAAAATCATACCAGTCTCCGTGAGTTGGGGAAATATTAAACTAAAAGGAAAACTATGTACGAATATTTAAAAGGAATCATTACCAAAATCACTGCCAAATACATTGTTCTTGAAACCAATGGTATCGGTTATATCCTGCATGTGGCCAATCCCTATGCTTATTCAGGTCAGGTGAATCAAGAAGCTCAGATCTATGTGCATCAAGTCATCCGTGAGGATGCTCATCTGCTTTATGGATTTCGCTCAGAAGACGAGAAAAAGCTCTTTCTCAGTCTGATTTCGGTCTCTGGGATTGGTCCTGTGTCAGCTCTTGCTATTATCGCTGCTGATGACAATGCTGGCTTGGTTCAAGCCATCGAAACCAAGAACATCACCTACTTGACCAAGTTCCCTAAAATTGGCAAGAAAACAGCCCAGCAGATGGTGCTGGACTTGGAAGGAAAGGTAGTAGTTTCAGGAGACGACCTTCCTGCTAAGGTGGCAGTGCAAGCAAGTGCTGAAAACCAAGAATTGGAAGAAGCCATGGAAGCCATGTTGGCTCTGGGCTACAAGGCAACAGAGCTCAAGAAAATCAAGAAATTCTTTGAAGGAACGACAGATACAGCTGAGAACTATATCAAGTCGGCCCTTAAAATGTTGGTCAAATAGGAGCAGAACATGACAAAACGTTGTTCGTGGGTCAAGATGACCAATCCGCTCTACATTGCCTATCATGATGAGGAGTGGGGCCAGCCCCTCCATGATGACCAAGCATTGTTTGAGTTGTTATGTATGGAAACCTATCAGGCAGGCCTGTCTTGGGAAACGGTTCTCAATAAACGCCAAGCTTTCCGAGAAGCCTTTCATGGCTATCAAATTCAAGCGGTCGCAGAGATGACCGACACCGAACTGGAAGACTTGCTGGAGAATCCAGCCATCATCCGAAATCGTGCCAAGCTCTTTGCTACACGCGCTAACGCCCAAGCCTTTCTACGACTACAGGAAGAATATGATTCTTTTGATGCCTATCTTTGGTCTTTTGTTGAGGGGAAAACGATCGTTAATGATGTTCCCGATTACCGCCAAGCCCCAGCTAAAACAGCTTTGTCTGAAAAATTAGCCAAAGATCTCAAAAAACGAAGTTTCAAGTTCACAGGACCAGTCGCCGTCTTGTCTTTTCTACAGGCTGTAGGGCTAGTTGATGACCACGAGAACGATTGTGAGTGGAAAAGCAGCAATTAGTGAGTATAGGTAACTAGAATATCTGAGAATATAGAAAAAAGCTGAGAAATTTTTCCCAGCTTTTTATATATACTATTAGATTTGTTAGAGTGAAGTCAAAAAAGTGATTCCACCTAAAATAACACCGGCTGAATTTGGAATGATTAGTATCCAATCCTTCTTAGGTTCTTTTGTCCATCCATAAATAACCCAGATTAAGCAAGATATAGCAGCTGATAAAGGTTGAAATGGTTGAGCTTTATTTCCCTGTAAATTAGCGATAATTTGAGGTATGTAGGCAATAAATACTATAATTCCAATAAAGGCACCAATAGAACCTACGATTCGATTAATTTTTTGTTTTGTCATATACACCTCCTTCAAAAGGATATCATAGAAATTAGCGAAATGCAATAAATTCAGATACAAATTGTAACGAAAACCAATACAAAAGCACAAAAATAGAGAAACTATTTATTTTTTGTTATAGTCAAAACGAATGACTTGCTCCTGTGCATCTACACGGGCGTGGATTCCGAAGGGTACAATTGCTCTTGGTGTGGCGTGGCCGACATTCAGATTATAGATAATCGGGATATTGCTGTCAATGATATCCAATAGCGCCTCTTTATAGTCGTCATAGAAAGTTTCATCCATAGGTTTTCCGATCAAGAGTCCACTGATGACCTCGAATATACCAGTGTTCTTTAAAGTTCGCAACATCTTTTTGAAGTCTTCTGGTTCAGGCTTTTCTTCGCTTGTTTCTAGCAAGAGGATTTTTCCTTCCCAGTCTGATAAGTCAGGGAAGAGTTTGTATTTTTGGCATAGCTCCGTGCTATCTGCGTATCGAGAGTTGTCAAAGATATCGTAGAGGGATTCGAGACAACCACCGAGGATTTTTCCCTCGAACTGGGCATTTCCCCGCAACAGCTCGAAACCAGTATTTGCATGACTGATGCGAGGTGTTCCCAGAGCTTTGGGACTGAAGTCAGTCCTTTCCTCATACCAAACATTGCTAGGGCGGATTTCTGAGATTCTTCCCGTCTCAATCAATTCTTTAAAGTAGTGAAGGCTATAGGCTAACATTTCCTTGTCCAATTCACAAATGTCTGCTAAAAAGGATTGACCATAAAAAGTCTTGATTCCTAGTTTATGCAACATGAGGTGGTTCATGGTTGTATCCGAGAAGCCAAGAAAAATTTTTTGTTTGATAACCTTTTGTAGTTGGTCATTTTCAAAAAGATAAGGTAGTAAGCGATAGGTATCGTCTCCACCGATGGCACATAGGATCATGTCGATGTTATCATCAGAAAAGGCCTGCATCAAATCCTCTGCACGCGCTTCAGGATGGTTCTTGATAAAGTCTAATCCTTTTTGCGAATGGGGTAAAAAGATAGGATTGAGTCCCAGGTCCTTGAGACGTTGGACACCCAAGTCCACTTCATGTTTGACAAAGTCCTCTCCGATAATGCCACTAGATAAACTAACAATACCAATAGTAGAAATCATATTTTATCCTCCTAGAAATAGATTGAGCCTATTTTATCATAAAAGATTAGATAGAGCTATGTGGGATTTCAGAAGAATGCTTTTAAAATCAAAAAAGTAAGTGAAAAAGCAACCGCGCTTGCAGTTGCTTTTATCATTCTTCTTAATAACGTGTTGATCCTGCACTTGCGCTGCGGATGTTCAAGCGTTTCTTGAGATAGAAGCGAAGGGCTAGGAGGGCTGCTCCGATAATAGCTAGTGGCACTGGAGCTAGGACTGGGTTAAGGCTAGTTGGTAGGAAGCTTGTTGCAAAGAAGACAAGCAACCAAAGGAACATAGAAGCTAGGATAACTAGTACAGATTTCCAGAAAGGAGGACGTTGACTGCGGTCCATATCTGGTCCATAGTATTGGTAAACAAAGTAGTACATCAAGTAGAAGGCAAATCCACCAACAAGTCCAACTAATAGGAGGGTGACAAATCCATAGCCGAAAGCTTGATCTGCCGCAAAGAAGGTTGTGAGGGCGCTGACAAGGGCAAAGAGGCTAGTGATGAAAAGAGCTGAGTCCATAATCATCAGTTTTGGATCATCATTTTCCTTTGGATGCTCTTTTTCATATTGTTCCTTGACAGTGAAGCTGTGCGCCCAGTGGGTCGGTGCGCCATAGAGGGAACGAGCAGTCGTACCTTTAGATTGCTCCTCAAGGATTTGGGGAATAACTTCCTCAAAAATAGCCTTGATTTCAGCGTCTGTTTTTCCATCTTTGATGAATTGTTGGGTAGCGATGTGGACAAACTCTTGGTTTTTCTTTGTTAATTTTTGTAGATCAATCTGAGACATAGGAACTCCTCTTAGAACCATTTTTTATGGATGAGATAGAGAGTGAGCGAGACACTCATAGCAAAGGCGATAAAGACGATTAACCAGAAGGCATTCGGCTCTCCGTTTAGGGGGATTTCATTATCCTTAAAGTTCATCCCGTAGGCAGAAAAGACCATGGTTGGGATGGACATGACGATGGTCACAAGGGCCAAGGTTTTCATGATGTTGTTCTGGTTGTTAGAAATGATAGAGGCGAAGGTCTCTGTCATAGAATGTAAGACGTTTCCATAAATGTCTGCCATCTCGATGGCCTGTTGGGTTTCAATCAAGGTATCTTCAAGCAGGTCTTCGTCCTCAAGGTATTTCTTGATATTGCTGGTTGAGCTGGTCAATTTCTTAATCACACGCTCATTTGTTTTGAGGGAGGCCTTGAAATAGACGATGGTTTTTTCCAATTCCATGAGCTCAATCAATTCTTCATTACGAGTTGATTGATGCAGTTGACTTTCGATTTGTTCACTCTTACGGTCGATTGAACGAAGGGCTGTTAGGTAAAGTTCTGCATTGCGATAAAGAATTTGAAAGATGAAACGCGAACGCATGAAGGTGTAGAAATTACGCAATCGACGGTTGATAAAGACATCGAGGACTGGTAATGGTTCCAAACACGTAGTGATAATGGTTTCCTCGGTGATGATAATACCAAGCGGGATGGTAACGTAGTAGGTGCGGTTATTTCTTTCCTCTGTGACCGGAACGTCTACGATAATCAGGGTGTACTCGTCTTCAATCGTAATACGAGACATTTCTTCCGCATCGAGCGGTGCTCGAAGGTCGGCAATATCGATATCGAAGGCGTTAGCGATTTCGAGTGATTCATTTTGAGTCGGATTAACGAGATTGATCCAAGTACCCGGTTCAAGCGTATCGATCTCTTTAAATTCAGTTGTTGTAGAGAGAAAAACTTGTTTCATATCCCTTATCCTTTCTCATTTTTCAGATTTTTTCACACCGTACTATTATACTACAAATTCAGCCTTTTGGGTAATAGAATCTCACTTTTTTTGGTATAATGGTAAGCAATAATGGACTAGAAAGAATAAAGATGCAAGATAAAATTGTCATTCATGGGGCGCGTGCCCATAATTTAAAAAATATTGACGTGGAAATTCCACGAGACAAGCTGGTTGTAGTGACTGGTTTGTCAGGTTCAGGGAAATCCAGTCTGGCCTTTGACACCCTCTATGCGGAGGGACAACGTCGCTATGTGGAGAGTCTGTCAGCCTATGCTCGCCAGTTCTTGGGAAATATGGAGAAGCCTGATGTAGATGCTATTGATGGTCTCAGCCCAGCTATTTCCATCGACCAGAAAACGACTAGTAAAAATCCTCGCTCGACGGTGGGAACAACGACTGAAATCAATGACTATCTGCGTCTCCTCTATGCGCGTGTGGGGACGCCTTACTGTATCAACGGGCATGGAGCTATCAAGGCTTCTTCTGTGGAGCAAATCGTGGATAAGGTTTTAGAATTGCCTGAACGCCAGCGCTTGCAGATTTTGGCCCCTGTCATCCGCAAGAAAAAAGGACAGCACAAGAGCGTTATTGAAAAGATTCAGAAAGATGGTTATGTCCGTGTCCGTGTGGATGGGGAAGTATATGATGTGACCGAAGTGCCAGAGTTGTCTAAGAGCAAGCAACATAATATAGATGTCGTGGTTGATCGTATCGTTATCAAGGAGGGCATTCGTAGTCGTCTCTTTGATTCCATTGAGGCTGCCCTTCGTATCTCAGAAGGTTATGTCATTATCGACACGATGGACGATTCGGAGTTACTGTTCTCTGAGCATTATGCCTGTCCAGTTTGTGGATTTACTGTTCCAGAGTTAGAGCCACGTCTCTTCTCTTTCAATGCTCCTTTTGGTTCTTGTAGTGAGTGTGACGGCTTGGGTATCAAGCTGGAGGTGGATACTGATTTGGTAGTGCCAGATGCCGGCAAAACCTTACGTGAGGGAGCCTTGGCTCCTTGGAATCCTATCTCATCCAACTACTATCCAAACATGCTAGAGCAGGCCATGACAGCCTTTGGAGTGGATATGGATAAGCCTTTTGAGGACTTGTCAGAAGAAGATAAGAACTTGATTCTCTACGGCTCAGATGGCAAGGAATTCCATTTCCACTATGAGAATGAATTTGGTGGTGTGCGCGATATTGACATTCCTTTTGAGGGAGTTGTTAATAATATCAAACGTCGCTACCACGAGACAAACAGCGATTACACGCGCACCCAGATGCGCCTCTACATGAATGAGCTGACTTGCGGAACCTGTCACGGTTATCGTCTCAATGACCAGGCCTTGTCTGTCCGTGTTGGTGGTGAGCAAGGACCACATATCGGAGAAATTTCAGACCTGTCTATCGCGGACCACTTGGACTTGGTAAGCCAGTTGACTCTATCTGAAAATGAAGCCATCATTGCTCGGCCTATTCTCAAGGAAATCAAGGACCGTTTGACTTTCCTCAATAACGTGGGTCTTAACTATCTGACCCTGTCACGTTCGGCAGGAACCCTTTCAGGTGGAGAAAGTCAGCGTATTCGCTTGGCAACCCAGATTGGTTCTAACCTATCAGGTGTCCTTTATATTCTAGACGAGCCGTCAATCGGTCTTCATCAGAGGGATAATGACCGTCTGATTGCCAGTCTCAAAAAGATGCGTGATTTGGGTAATACTCTCATAGTAGTGGAACATGACGAAGATACTATGCGTGAGGCTGATTATCTGATTGATGTTGGTCCTGGTGCGGGTGTTTTTGGTGGGGAAATTGTTGCGGCAGGTACGCCTAAACAGGTAGCTCGTAACAGTAAGTCTATCACAGGCCAGTACTTGTCAGGCAAACGTGCCATTCCAGTGCCAGACGAGCGCCGTACCGGAAATGGTCGTTTTATCGAGGTGACGGGAGCGCGTGAGAACAACTTGAAAAATGTGACGGCTCGCTTTCCACTAGGGAAATTCATCGCAGTGACAGGGGTATCAGGTTCAGGGAAATCGACCCTAATCAATAGCATTCTCAAAAAAGCCATTGCCCAGAAGCTCAACCGTAATTCAGACAAACCTGGTAAATTTAAGACTATTACAGGGATTGAGCATGTAGACCGCTTGATTGATATTGACCAGAGCCCTATCGGACGAACGCCAAGGTCTAACCCTGCTACCTATACGGGAGTCTTTGACGATATACGTGACCTTTTTGCCCAGACAAATGAGGCCAAGATTCGTGGTTACAAAAAGGGACGTTTCAGTTTCAACGTTAAGGGAGGTCGTTGTGAAGCTTGCTCAGGCGACGGGATCATTAAGATTGAGATGCACTTCTTGCCAGATGTTTATGTGGCTTGTGAAGTTTGCCACGGAACCCGCTACAACAGTGAAACCCTAGAAGTCCACTACAAGGAAAAAAATATCTCGCAGGTCTTGGATATGACCGTCAACGATGCGGTGGAATTCTTCCAACATATTCCAAAGATTCAACGTAAACTCCAGACCATCAAGGATGTGGGGTTAGGCTATGTGACCTTAGGACAACCAGCTACCACCCTTTCTGGAGGAGAAGCCCAGCGTATGAAGCTGGCTAGCGAACTCCACAAACGATCGACAGGAAAATCTTTCTACATTCTGGATGAGCCGACGACAGGTCTTCATACCGAGGATATCGCTCGCTTGCTCAAGGTTTTAGCTCGCTTTGTAGACGATGGCAATACAGTCCTTGTTATCGAGCACAATCTAGATGTTATTAAGACAGCAGACCATATTATTGACTTGGGACCTGAGGGCGGTGTCGGTGGTGGAACCATCATCGCAACAGGAACTCCAGAAGAAGTAGCGGGCAACGAAGCAAGCTACACAGGACATTATTTGAAAGGAAAGTTACATCATGAATAAACGCGTACAAGCATTTCTAGCTAAAATGCAAGAAAAAGAACTGGATGGCATTATCATCAACAATCTTAAAAACGTCTATTATTTGACTGGTTTTTGGGGTTCAAATGGAACAGTCTTCATCAGCCGTGACCGTCAGGTCTTGGTGACGGACTCTCGCTATATCATTGCAGCCAAGCAAGAAACCAGTGGTTTTGAAATCGTAGCTGACCGTGATGAATTGGCTGTCATTGCAGGAATTGTTACGGACATGGGCTTGTCTCGAATCGGTTTTGAGGATGAGATTTCGGTTTCTTATTATCACCGTATGCAGGCAGCCTTTGAAGGAATTGACTTGCTTCCACAGACTCAGTTTGTTGAAAGTCTTCGAATGATTAAGGATGAAGTGGAGATTGCAGCTATTCGCAAGGCTTGTTCTATCTCAGACCAAGCTTTTCGCGACGCGCTTGACTTTATTAAGCCAGGAAAGACTGAGATTGAGATTGCCAACTTCCTTGACTTCCGTATGCGTGAGTTGGGAGCATCTGGCTTGTCTTTTGACACTATCCTAGCTAGCGGTATCAACTCTTCCAAACCTCATGCTCATCCCATGCACAAACCAGTGGAGCTGGGAGATGCTATTACCATGGATTTTGGTTGCCTCTATGACCACTATGTTAGCGATATGACACGAACTATCTATCTGGGGCATGTCAGCGACGAGCAGGCGGAAATTTACAATACGGTTCTGAAAGCCAACCAAGCCTTGATTGACCAGGCTAAGGCAGGATTAGCTTTCCGAGACTTTGACAAAATCCCTCGTGATATTATCATTGAGGCAGGCTATGGCGACTACTTTACCCACGGTATTGGACACGGTATTGGACTGGATATCCATGAAGAGCCTTACTTTAGCCAAACTTCTACAGAAACTATTAAGGCAGGTATGGCCTTGACAGATGAACCGGGTATCTATATTGAAGGTAAATACGGGGTTCGTATCGAGGATGATATCCTGATTACAGAGACAGGTTGTGAATTGTTGACCTTAGCTCCAAAAGAGTTGATAGTTATCTAAGAGTTAAACAACTCAAATGATTGACTTTTAAAATTTAAAGGTTTATACTGAAAGACGAAAACGGTAGGTGAGGCTACCATAGGGATACGGATGACTACCGCAAAGCAGTGGAGACACTACTCGTTGGTCAACAGTCCTGGTCGCGAAGGCCAAGACTAAGCTCATTACATTGCCCTATGGAGTTAAAGCTTGAACGAAAAACAGATAATTAGTTTTTTAATCCTGCCATTTTATGGTGGGATTTTCTACTGTTTAAATCAAAGAAAGGAGATAAACGATGCAAATTGACGATCATCCGGAACCGCACATACACAGCCAATCGCTGATTTGTGTCGTTCTGCCCTTATAAAGTGATTGGTCTCTGTGTATGAAACACATCATTCATACAGATAGGAGAAACCAATGAAAACTACAAAAGAAAGATTAGCAATAGCTATTCATACATCTTTAAACGAAACTCTATCTTTTTATAAGACAAGTCTAACAGGATTGACTGAGGAGCAGGTGGAGAAAAATCGTGACCTATATGGCGAAAATACCATCACAAAGGGTCAAGAAGACAGTATCCTCAAAAAGATTTACGAATCCATTATCAATCCTTTTACGATCATCTTACTGGTCATCGCCGTGATTTCCTTGGTGACCAATGTCTGGTTGGCAAAACCAGGTCAAGAGGATCCGACGACTTCTATTATCATCGTTGTCCTAGTCCTCATTTCTGGTGGCATACGCTTTGTTCAAGAACTCCGTAGTGATAAGGCTGCGACCAATCTATCAAAAATGATTGTCAACACAGCGACTGTCATTCGTCAAGGAGAAATTCAAGAAGTACCTATCGATGATTTGGTAGTGGGTGATGTGGTTAAATTAAGCGCTGGAGACATGATTCCAGCAGATCTTCTTTTATTTGAGTCGCGTGATTTCTTTGTACAACAGTCGGGCTTGACAGGTGAAAGTGAATCGGTTGAAAAATTGGCCTTGACCAAGGCAACAGTTCAACAATCTGATAGTCTGCTGGAAGCAGAAGCGCTCGCCTTTATGGGAACCAATGTCTTGTCTGGTAGTGCCAAGGCCGTGGTTTTAGCAGTTGGTGATGACACCATGATGGGGGCCATTGAGCAGACTTTGAACACCTATGACGAGCCTACTTCGTTTGAGCGGGAGATGAATAGTATTTCGTGGCTCTTGATTCGTTTGATGTTGGTCATGGTGCCCATCGTTTTCTTGTCCAATGGTTTAACAGATGGTGACTGGTTGGAAGCTGGCGTATTTGCTTTGAGTGTTGGTGTTGGATTGACACCTGAGATGCTTCCTATGATTATCACGGCCAGTCTAGCAAAAGGCTCCATCATTATGGCCAAGGAAAAAGTGGTTATCAAGAAACTCAATGCCATACAGGACTTAGGGGCGATTGATATTTTGTGTACAGATAAGACAGGGACTCTAACCCAAGACGAAATTGTCCTTGAATATCCCTTGGACATCCACGGACGCTTGGATTTGACCGTCTTGAGACGAGCTTATCTCAATTCTTATTTTCAAACGGGCTTGAAAAATTTGATGGACAGAGCTATCATCAAACGGACTGAAAAGGAAGCCAAAGAACACACCCTCTTGCAAAATCTGGCTCAAACTTTTCAAAAAATAGATGAGCTTCCCTTTGATTTTGAACGTAGACGGATGAGTGTTATCGTTAAGGATGAACACGAAGTTGTTAGTTTGGTAACCAAGGGTGCCCTAGAGGAAATGTTGATGATTTCCAGTTATGCGGAGTATCATGGAATGATTACTCCCTTGACAGATGCTATTAGAGAAGAAATCTTAGAAGAAGTCAGACAGCTAAATCAGCAAGGTTTGCGTGTCTTGGGAGTGGCCTATAAGTCAGGTTTGAGGGAAGGTCATGCCTATACAGTTGATGACGAAGGGGATATGATTCTAACTGGTTATTTAGCCTTCCTAGATCCTCCTAAACCATCTGCAGCACCAGCAATTAAGGCTCTGTTAGAGCATGGGGTTCAAACAAAGATTTTGACGGGAGACAACGAAAAAGTTACCCAAGCAGTCTGTGAAAAGGTTGGTTTGGATATCAATCAGATGTTGTTAGGATCTGAAATTGATCAGATGAGTGATCAAGAATTGGCCCAAGCCGTAGAGGAGGTAACCGTCTTTGCCAAACTTTCTCCTGACCAAAAAGCACGAATTATTTTGCAATTTAAGGCTAATGGTCATGCTGTTGGCTATATGGGAGATGGGATCAATGATGCTCCTTCTATGAAAGTTGCAGATGTGGGGATTTCTGTTGATACAGCAGTAGATATTGCCAAAGAAACAGCTGATGTTATCCTACTTGATAAGGATCTAATGGTGCTTGAAAAAGGACTTGTTGAAGGTCGTAAGGTCTATGCCAATATGACCAAATATATCAAAATGACAGTGAGTTCTAATTTTGGAAATATCTTATCCCTATTGGTCTCTGGAATCTTTTTACCATTTTTACCGATGGCTCCAGTCCATTTGATTATCCTAAATCTGGTCTATGATTTGTCTTGTATTGCCTTGCCTTTTGACAAGGTGGATAAAGATTTTTTGAGAAATCCGCATACCTGGGAAGCCAAGTCTATCACACGTTTCATGGTTTGGATGGGACCTATCTCTTCTGCCTTTGATATTTTGACCTTTATTTTGCTCTATTTTATCATTGTACCCATGACGACAGGTCAAGCCTATGTCCATGGAGCGGAGTCTGCCGTAGGATTTATTGTCTTGTTTCAGACAGGTTGGTTTATCGAGTCCATGTGGTCACAGACCATGGTTATCCATATGCTGCGTTCAGCCAAAATTCCCTTTTTACAAAGTCGTCCGGCTTGGCTAGTCCTTGTGACAACCTTATTGGCTGCAGCCTTTGTGACCTTCCTTCCCTACAGTCCACTCGCAATCCTACTTCATCTAACTCCATTAAAACCGATTTATTTCATCTTTTTACTTTTCATCATCATTTTGTATATGATTAGTGTGACAATTGTGAAAAAAATTTATATCAAGAAATATCAAGAATGGCTGTAAATTTCATTTTGTCAAGAAAAAAGTACGAAAATGACGAAAAAAGTCAAAAAAATTTAAAAATAGGTCGCAAGTCGGATGTTTTTTATGGTATAATAGACTAAACTGATAGTAACATGTAGCGAAAGGGGTAGGTACATGATTAAAATTTATACAGTCTCAAGTTGTACTAGCTGTAAAAAAGCAAAAACCTGGCTCAATGCCCACCAGTTAAGTTATAAAGAACAAAACCTTGGTAAAGAAGGAATTACGAGAGAAGAATTACTGGATATTCTGACTAAAACAGACAATGGAATAGCCAGCATTGTTTCGTCTAAAAATCGCTATGCCAAAGCCCTTGGAGTGGATATTGAAGATTTGAGTGTCAACGAAGTTCTCAATCTGATTATGGAAACACCGAGAATTTTAAAGAGCCCAATCCTTGTAGATGAAAAACGACTGCAAGTTGGCTATAAGGAAGACGATATTCGTGCCTTCCTACCACGCTCTGTCCGTAATGTAGAAAATGCAGAAGCACGTTTGCGTGCAGCTCTATAAACATCAAGGCTGGGAGTGCTTCCTAGCCTTGTTTGCTCTTTTAATTCAAAAATGATGTGAGGAATTATGAAAAAAATACTGATTACAAGTTTTGCACTACTTTTCTTGCTTGCTGGATGTGGGCAAAAAAAAGCGACAACTGCGTCCTCTAGTAGTAAATCTGAAACGTTACAGTCAACTTTACCTGTCCTAGAGAATGCTGAGAAGAATACAGTAGTTACAAAAACATTTATGCTACCGAAGTCAACAGACGGCAGTCAGCAGATTCAAACAGTCACATATAAAGGAAAACAATTTTTAAGTTTGACTATTATTCAAAAAAGACCAGTTACCGATGAATTGAAGACTTTTGTAACTGAGCATGGTGTAGAGGCTACCCAAAAAGCACTCATTGAAGCTGAAGGTAAAGATACCTCAATTCAGGAAGCGCGCAAGTTGCCAGGTTTTACACTTGAGACGAAGCTACTAAGTGAAACAGAAATTCAAACAACAACTACTTATGATTTTCAGGTTTTAGATATCAAAAAAGCTTCACAGGTTGAATATTTAAAGAATATTGGCTTGGAAAATCTTTTGAAAAATGAACCGAGTCAATATGTAGCAGACAGATTGGCAAATGGCGCGACAGAACAGTAGAAAATCCAAATAAATAGACTGCCTGAATTGTAGAACGTAAGGAATTATGCTATAATGGTACTATTCTAAGGAAAGAGGGTGTTAGAATGGGATTTACTGAAGAAACAGTACGTTTTAAATTGGACGATTCCAATAAAAAAGAAATTAGCGAAACTCTGACTGATGTTTATGCTTCGTTGAACGATAAGGGCTACAACCCAATTAACCAAATCGTAGGTTACGTATTGAGTGGAGACCCTGCCTACGTTCCTCGTTATAATAATGCACGAAATCAAATCCGTAAGTATGAGCGTGATGAAATCGTTGAGGAATTGGTCCGCTACTACCTAAAAGGACAAGGAGTCGATCTGTAACCTATGAGAATTATGGGATTGGACGTCGGTTCAAAAACGGTAGGGGTGGCTATTAGCGATCCGCTCGGTTTTACAGCTCAAGGACTTGAAATCATCCAAATCAATGAGGAGCAAGGCCAATTTGGTTTTGACCGCGTTAAGGAGTTGGTTGATACTTACAAGGTGGAACGATTTGTAGTGGGCTTGCCTAAAAACATGAACAATACAAGTGGACCGCGCGTGGAAGCTAGTCAAGCATACGGAGCCAAGCTAGAAGAGCTTTTTGGTTTACCAGTAGACTATCAAGATGAACGCTTGACAACAGTGGCTGCAGAGCGTATGTTGATTGAACAAGCAGATATCAGTCGCAATAAGCGCAAGAAAGTCATTGATAAGTTAGCAGCTCAGCTGATTTTACAAAATTATTTAGATAGAAAATTTTAATATAAAGGAGAGGCTATGTCACACGATCATAACCACGACCACGAAGAACGTGAACTAATCACACTAGTAGATGAGCAAGGAAATGAAACCTTGTTTGAAATCCTTTTGACGATTGATGGAAAAGAAGAATTTGGTAAAAACTATGTTCTTCTAGTACCAGTTAATGCAGAAGAAGACGAAGACGGACAAGTTGAAATTCAAGCTTACTCATTCATCGAAAACGAAGATGGAACAGAAGGTGAATTGCAACCAATCCCAGAAGACTCAGAAGACGAATGGAACATGATTGAAGAAGTCTTCAACAGCTTTATGGAGGAGTAAACACGTTCAGTGGACGTGTTTAGCCCTGCGCTAGAAATTAGAAACGCAGGCACATCCAGTGGATATTTTTACCCCAGTTCCTTAAAATAAGAGAGAACTGGTAAGTCCAGTGGATGTTTTTAGCCCTGCTTTTAGAAAAAAGAAAGAGCAGGCAGTCTGGGAGACTGTATCAGCCCAACTCCTAGAAATTAGAAGAGTTGGAACATCCAGTGGATATTTTTAGCTCAGCTCTTTGAAATAAGAGAGCTGGTGAATCTGGGTGGATGCTTTTACTCCACGTTAGCATTTATAGTAGCTAGGTATTAGCTAACCAGGTAAGAGGTCGGGACGAAAATCCTGGCCTCGTTTTTATTACTCATCATGCTTTGATGTGGTAATTGATTGGACTTTTGTCAAGGAGATGTATATGTTTGAAGTAGAAGAATGGCTTCACAGTCGGATTGGTTTGAATTTTAGGTCAGGTTTAGGCCGAATGCAACAAGCGGTGGATTTGTTGGGGAATCCCGAGAAGTCTTATCCTATTATCCACGTAACAGGGACTAATGGGAAAGGATCTACCATTGCTTTCATGAGGGAGTTATTTATGGGACATGGCAAAAGAGTTGCGACTTTTACCTCCCCTCATATCGTCTCTATCAATGATCGAATCTGCATTAACGGGCAACCAATAGCTGATGCAGACTTCATCCGTTTGGCTAATCAGGTCAAGGAGATGGAAAAAACACTTCTGCAAACCCATGACCAGTTGTCCTTTTTTGAATTGCTGACCTTGATTGCTTTTCTTTATTTTAGAGAGCAAGAGGTGGATTTGGTTTTATTAGAAGTGGGAATTGGTGGCTTGCTTGACACGACCAATGTGGTAACTGGAGAGCTTGCTGTCATCACCTCCATCGGGCTTGATCATCAGGATACTCTGGGTGACAGTATAGCAGCAATTGCAGAGCAGAAAGCTGGTATTTTTAAGACTGGTAAAAAAGCAGTGATTGCTAAGTTGCCTTCAGAAGCTAGGCTTGTTTGTCAGAAAAAAGCAGACTCTTTAGCTGTTGACCTTTATCAGGCAGGTCAGGATTTTTCAATGTTGAATGGGAATTTTTCAAGCTCTTTGGCTAACCTTTCACAGTTGAAAATAGGCTTGGAAGGAACTTATCAGCAGGAAAATGCGGCCTTGGCGTTGCAAACGTTTCTTCTCTTTATGAGGGAAGAAAAGGAAGCTGTTGATGAGCAAGCTGTAAGACAGGCTTTGGAGAAGACCCATTGGGCTGGGCGTTTGGAGCGTATTCGCCCGCAGATTTACTTGGACGGTGCTCATAACCTCCCTGCCTTGACTCGCTTGGTTGAATTTATTAAAGAAAAAGAGCAGGAAGGATATCGTCCTCAAATCCTCTTTGGAGCCTTGAAACGGAAGGATTATCAAGGGATGTTAGGTTATCTGACTGAGAATTTGTCTCAGGTGGAACTCAAGGTAACTGGCTTTGATTATCAGGGTTCTTTAGATGAGACAGATATAACAGGTTACGATGTAATTCCTTCTTATCGCGAATTTATCAGCAGTTTCGAAGAAAGAGCAGATGCCCAGGATTTGTTGTTCGTTACAGGGTCTCTCTATTTTATCTCAGAGGTACGGGGCTATCTACTGGGGCATGAGCAGATAAATTGACCTCCTTTTTTGAACTTGTTATACTAGGAAAACTACTAGTTAGAAGGAAAAACTTCTGTAAATTGGTAGCAGAAAGGAAATTCATCATGAAATTAAAAAGATTCACACTTTCTCTTGCTTCTCTAGCAAGTCTTAGTCTCTTAGTAGCTTGTTCACAAAGAGTTCAACAAGTTCAACAACCAGCAACTCAATCGCAAACACAACAAACTCAGCAATCACAACCTGCTGCTTCATCTTCTACAGAAAATAGTAACCAGGCAGCAACAAGTTCTTCACAAAATGAGCCTGAGCCTCAACCAACCAATATTAATGGAACTTACACCGGTCAGGACGAAGGAGACCGTATCACTTTAGTGGTAACTGGAACAACTGGTACATGGACACAGGTAGAAACTGACGGAGATCAAGAAATCAAGCAGGTTAGCTTCGATGCTGCTAATCAACGTATGATTATTGGGGATAATGCCAAGATTTATGCAATTAATGGAAATCAGATGATTATTGACGATATGGATAGAGAAGCGTCTGATCGCATTGTTTTATCAAAATAGACTAGAAAGAGACTGGTTTTGTCAGTCTCTTTTGCTTTTGCTCAGAAAAATGATTATAAATACTTGCCTTCTACCGAATACCTGAGTTATACTAGTTTTAATTACCTGTTTTTATCATTCAAAATATCAAGGAGGGGATATGAAATATAGAAAATTTCAATTATTGATGTCCAAGTATGGCTTTAGTCTTTCGATTATGCTGCTTGAACTGTGTCTTGTTTTTGGTCTCTTTCTTTATTTAGGGCGTATGGCCCCTATTCTTTGGGTTATTCTCTTAATCTTTATGAGTATGGCGACTATCGTAGCGATTGTCAATCGTTCCATGGCGCCTGAAAGCAAAGTGATGTGGTTAGTGGTGACTTTTGTTCCTGTCATTGGCCCCTTGCTCTATCTGATGTTTGGTGAAAGACGATTATCCAAAAAAGAAATCAAGCAGTTGGACAAACTTGGTTCTATGCATTTTCGGGAGGATAACAGTAAAGCTCTCCGCCAGAAATTGAAGGAAGATGATAAGGCGGCTTACGGAGTTATCAAATCTTTGCTAAGTATGGATAGCAATGCCGATGTCTATGATCGAACAGATTCACAATTCTTTTCTTCGGGTGAAAGCATGTGGCAACATATGTTGGAAGACCTCAAGAAAGCTGAGAAATTTATCTTTCTAGAGTACTATATTGTCGAAGAAGGTCTGATGTGGAATAGCATACTAGATATACTAGAGCAAAAGGCAGCTCAGGGTGTAGAGGTCAAGATGCTCTATGATGATATCGGTTGTATGGCGACTTTACCTGGAGACTATACTGTTCAGCTTCGTAGTCGAGGAATTGAAGCCCATAAGTTTAACAAGGTGATTCCTCGTTTGACGGTAGCTTATAATAATCGAGACCATCGTAAAATCCTTGTTATAGATGGTCAGGTAGCTTATACAGGAGGCATTAACTTAGCCGATGAGTATATCAACCATGTAGAACGCTTTGGTTATTGGAAGGATAGTGGGATTCGCATAGATGGCCCTGGTGTCAAGGCTCTAACCCGTCTCTTTTTGATGACTTGGTACATCAATCGTGGGGAAATCAGTGATTTTGACCAGTATCACTTGGAAAACCAGCCTTGTTCTGGCCAAGGGCTCTGCATTCCTTACGGTAGCGGACCCAAGCCCATCTTCCGTACCCAGGTAGGGAAAAAAGTCTATCAAAGTTTGATTAATCAGGCTACTGATTCAGTCTATATCACAACACCCTATTTGATTATTGACTATGATTTAACAGAGAGTATTAAAAATGCGGCCATGAGGGGTGTTGATGTCCGCATCGTGACCCCTTTCATTCCAGATAAGAAATTAATCCAACTCATTACAAGAGGGGCTTATCCAGATTTGTTGTCAGCAGGAGTAAGGATTTTTGAGTATAGTCCAGGTTTCATCCATAGTAAACAAATCTTAGTGGATAAGGACTTTGCTGCAGTTGGGACCATTAACTTAGATTATAGAAGTTTGCTTCACCACTATGAAAATGCAGTCTTGCTATATAAAACAGAATCAATCACTGAGATTCAAAAAGATTTTCAGGAGATTTTTTCAGTATCTCAAGAAATTTTCCCTCATACGATAAAAAATAGCTGGTATCAGAAATTGATTAAGGAAATTGCCCAGTTATTCGCCCCAATCTTATAAGAAATCTAGGACTTAGGATACAACCCAGTCCTATTTTTCTTGCCTTTTACGAATAAGAAGATGTAGGAGGGACGATGCTGACTCAGAAAGAATTGGATTATGTCATGTCATTTAAACAGACGCATTTACACCGATTTCGGGAAATTGAAACCTTTGTGAAACTATGCAAAAAATCGCTCAAAAAGCCATCGCAAGCTGACAATTTTAGGTCTTTTTGATATACTAAGACAGATAAATTGAATAGGAGAAACGATATGGCTGTATATGGCAGAATCGAAGAAGTATCCGAAACGATACAGAGTAATGAAATTGAAAATAGATTGGATAGGAACCTTGAATCTCATGTAGAAAAAGAAGAACAGGTAGCTTTCCCGTTTTTCAGACTCATCATTGGAAGTACGATTGCAACGGTTTTTTCTGTGGTGATACCTTTACTTTTAGATATGGTAAGTCCTTCTCAGGCTCAGGATTTGTATATTGGGTGGGCTTTGCATCAGGGAGGACAGCTTTACAGTAGCTACTATGCTAGTCAAGGTCTTCTTTATTATTTACTACTTTATATTACCCAAGGAGGCATTCTTTTTGCCTTGGTAGAATGGCTAGCCCTCTTAGGAGGAGGTTATTTCCTCTTTTCTTCAACCGACTATCTGACGGGACAAAGGGAACAAGCCAAACAACTCCTAACCATATTTTATATCTTGGTGTCTGGTCTTGGTTTTGGAGGAGGTTATGCTACTATCTTAGCTCTGCCATTCCTGTTTGCAGGATTTTCATTTATAGCAGCTTATCTATCAAATCCTAATCATGACAAGGGATTTCTACGTCTGGGGATCTTTTTGGGCCCATCATTTTTCATAGAGCCTCTTACAAGTCTTCTCTTTGCTGTAGTAGTAACGATTGGTTTATTTGTCTTTAATGTTGAGCATGGTCGTTTTGTCCATGGAGTTTATCAGTTTTTTGCAGCGGCACTTGGTTTTTCTCTCATCTTTTACCCAGTAGGCTACTATGTGCTTACTTCAGGTGGTTTTGGAGAAGCTATAGGAAGTCTTTTGTATCCGATTGATTCCCTTCAGGTCTTTACCAATCCTCAACTAATGGATAATGTTGTATTCTATGGTTTGTTGACCTTTGGTTTAGGAGCTCTCTTCCTTGTTTTTCTAGGATTGTTCCAATCAAAGGCATCAAGATTGTATGTTATTTCAGTACCAGCTAGTTTTACTTTCTTATTTGTACTAGCCTTGTTGCTTTTTTCTCAAGAACCTCTTCACGGTTCGCGTTTGATTCTAATCCTTCCATTTTTACTCCTTCTTTTGATGACCAGTATTCGTGGGAAACATTCAGCTAGAGGAGCTCGTCGTCGGAGAAGAGAAGATGTTCCTACTTTATGGAAAAAATTCATGAAAGGAAATCTCTACTTACCGATCCTAGTGGTGGTTTATCTGATTGCAATTCCTTTTGTAGCTCGTTTTGTCTTGCATCCAGCTTCTTATAGAGAACAACATCAAGTAGTAGACAGAGTCAAACAAGAGACGAGTGAGGGAGACCAAATTTATATTTGGGATTCACATGTTCAGATGTATAAAGAAAGCCAGCGTTTGGCTGGATCCATGTTCCCATCACCTCTTCTTTACACGAGTACAGAAGAGAATAAAACTAGTTTAATCAATGACTTGAAAGAAAACCAACCTAAGGTGATTGTGGTAAACGACAAGGTGGCTCTCTGGTCTGAGGTGGAGACACTCTTAAAAGAAAATTACCAACAAGTAAAGACTGATTACTCAGAGTTTAAAGTCTATAAAATCAAATAACAGAATCAATATCTTGTGTATTTTTAAAAATTTTAGGATTTTTACCACAAGATATTGATTTTTCTTTTTAGAGTGGTATAATACTTTTTAGAAAGAACATTTTAGAAACGAGCATGTATATGATTGCACTAGAAGAAAAAATTACAATTTTGCCAACCCTCTTCGTTGAAAAACGAGATGGGAGACGTGTTGTATTTGATGTGGACAAGATTGACAAGGCTCTCCACAAGGCGGCTGACAAGGTTATGGATGTGACACCCCTGGTCGAAAAACGCCTCAATGCTCTGACCGAGCGAATTGTCACAGAAATTCATAGTCGCTTTCCACAGGGGGTTAAGATTTACGAAATTCAAAATATCGTAGAACATGAGCTCCTTGAAGCCAAAGAATATGCGCTAGCTGAGGAGTATATCACTTATCGAACACAGAGGGATTTTGAGCGCTCAAAAGCGACAGATATTAACTTTAGTATCCATAAACTTCTCAACAAAGACCAGGCAGTTGTCAATGAAAATGCTAATAAAGACAGCGATGTCTTTAACACCCAGCGTGATTTGACAGCGGGTATTGTCGGGAAATCAATCGGACTGCAAATGCTGCCAAAGCATGTAGCCAATGCTCACCAAAAGGGAGATATCCACTATCATGATTTGGACTATAGCCCCTACACCCCTATGACCAACTGCTGTTTGATTGATTTCAAGGGTATGTTGGAAAATGGTTTTAAGATTGGAAATGCAGAGGTAGAAAGTCCTAAGTCTATCCAGACTGCGACAGCTCAGATTTCCCAAATCATCGCCAATGTTGCTTCTAGCCAGTACGGTGGCTGTTCAGCTGACCGTATAGATGAAGTTTTGTCACCTTATGCAGAGAAGAATTATCAAAAACACCTTAAGGATGCGGAAGAATGGGTTTTACCTGATAAACGAGAAGATTATGCATGGAAGAAAACTCAGAAAGATATCTACGATGCCATGCAATCTCTTGAGTATGAAATCAACACTCTCTTCACTTCAAATGGACAAACACCTTTTACTTCGCTAGGTTTTGGTCTGGGAACCAATCGTTTTGAGCGTGAAATTCAAAAGGCAATTTTAAACATTCGCATTAAGGGGCTTGGTTCAGAACACCGCACAGCTATCTTCCCAAAACTCATCTTCACGCTTAAAAGAGGACTCAACTTAGAGGAAGGAACTCCCAACTACGACATCAAGCAGTTGGCTCTTGAGTGTGCAACCAAGCGGATGTACCCAGACGTCTTGTCTTATGATAAGATTGTTGACTTGACAGGTTCCTTCAAGGTGCCTATGGGTTGCCGTTCGTTCCTCCAAGGATGGAAGGACGAAAATGGTGTAGAAGTCAATTCAGGTCGCATGAACCTAGGAGTTGTGACGGTTAACCTGCCTCGTATTGCTCTTGAGTCTGAGGGCGACATGAATAAGTTCTGGGAAATCTTCAACGAGCGGATGAATATCGCTGAAGATGCTCTTGTTTATCGTGTCGAACGCACTAAAGAGGCGACGCCAGCGAATGCTCCTATCCTCTATCAGTACGGTGCTTTTGGCCATCGTCTAGGTAAGGAAGAAAGTGTTGACCAGCTCTTTAAGAATCGTCGTGCGACAGTTTCACTAGGCTATATCGGTTTGTACGAAGTAGCGACAGTTTTCTTTGGTAACAGCTGGGAAAGTAATCCAGATGCTAAGGAATTCACGCTAGACATTATTCGAGATATGAAACGCCGTGTAGAAGAGTGGTCTGACCAATATGGCTACCATTTCTCTATCTACTCAACACCATCTGAAAGTTTGACAGACCGTTTCTGCCGACTAGATACAGAGAAGTTTGGTTCTATTCCTGATATTACAGACAAGGAATACTACACTAACTCTTTCCACTACGATGTTCGTAAAAATCCAACACCATTTGAAAAATTAGACTTTGAGAAAGTCTATCCAGAAGCAGGTGCGTCAGGTGGTTTCATCCATTATTGTGAGTATCCAGTCCTTCAGCAAAATCCTAAGGCTCTGGAAGCTGTTTGGGATTATGCCTATGACCGTGTGGGCTATCTTGGGACCAATACTCCAATAGACCGTTGCTACAAGTGTGACTTTGAAGGGGATTTTGAACCAACTGAGAGGGGCTTTGCTTGTCCTAACTGTGGCAATAGCGACCCTAAAACAGTAGACGTTGTTAAACGGACTTGTGGCTATCTTGGCAATCCTCAAGCCAGACCGATGGTCAACGGCCGTCACAAGGAAATCGCTGCGCGTGTCAAACATATGAATGGCTCAACGATTAAAGTAGCTGGCCATCAAGTAACAGATTAGAAAGAAATGAAATGGGAAAATATCAATTAGACGATAAGGGGCGCGCACAAGTGACTCGTTATCACGAGAAACACTCTAAAGGTGGAGCTGGTAAGAAAGAACGTTTGCTTAGCCTCAGAGAACAATTTTTAAACAAGAATAAGAAAAAATAAAAGTGAGAGTTAGCTCTCGCTTTTCTCATAGTGGGAGGTAAGGATGGAACTACGCAGACCAAGATTAGCAGATAAAGAAACAGTTTTAGAGATGATGGCAGAGTTTGAAAAATATCAGTCGCCTCACGACGGTGGTTTCTGGGATACAGAGAACTTTGTGTATGAAGAATGGTTGGAAACAAATATGCAAAAAGAAATGGGAATAAACTTGCATGAAAATCGTGTTCCTTCTATTCAATTTGTATCATTTGATGATGTAGGTCATGCTCTAGGATTTTTGAATCTGCGATTGAGACTGAATGAGGGTTTACTGAATTATGCTGGCCACATTGGATACTCCATCCGACCGTCTGAAAGAGGCAAAGGTTATGCTAAAGAAACTCTCAGTCAGGGCTTGCAACTTGCTAAGGAAAAGAACATCAAGAAAGCTCTTGTTACCTGTAGCGTGAATAATCCTGCTAGTAGAGCAGTCATTCTAGCAAATGGTGGGCTCCTTGAGGATGTTCGTAATGGAGTCGAGCGTTATTGGATAGAGGTAGCGAATGAATAATCCAAAACCACAAGAATGGAAAAGTGAGGAGCTCAGTCAAGGCCGTATCATTGACTACAAGGCCTTTAACTTTGTGGACGGAGAAGGCGTGCGCAACTCTCTCTATGTAGCAGGTTGCATGTTTCACTGCGAGGGGTGTTATAATGTAGCGACCTGGTCCTTCAATGCCGGAATTCCTTATACAGCAGAATTAGAAGAACAGATTATGTCAGACCTTGCCCAACCCTATGTTCAAGGCTTGACCCTGCTGGGAGGGGAGCCTTTTCTCAATACAGGTATTCTCTTGCCTCTCGTTAAGCGGATTCGAAAGGAATTGCCAGACAAGGACATCTGGTCATGGACCGGCTACACTTGGGAAGAAATGATGTTGGAAACTCCAGATAAACTGGAACTCTTATCACTAATTGACATCCTTGTCGATGGACGGTATGACCGAACTAAGAGAAATTTCATGCTCCAGTTTCGAGGTTCTTCCAATCAACGAATTATCGATGTGCAAAAATCGCTCGAAAGTGGGCAAGTAGTGATTTGGGACAAGCTCAATGATGGAAAAGAAAGCTATGAACAGGTGAAGAGAGAGTAACTTTCTTCTATAAAAATACTTAAATAAATGACCTGTCAAAAAAGAAAACATTTTCATGTTAAAAAATTTAAAAAACAGCAACAAATCCCTTGCAATCGCAGGGGCTTTGTGTTATTCTATTATGGTGCTGTAAATTACAGCCTTAGCTTTGATGCAAGAGGTTGCGACACGCTCGGTTGCATTGCCACGCAACACCGCGTCGGTTTTCTTGTGGAGCTAGCCTATTATCTTAAATAGACGAAAAGGAGAAAAAGATGGCAAACAAAAAAATCCGTATCCGTTTGAAAGCTTACGAACACCGTACGCTTGACACAGCGGCTGCAAAAATCGTAGAATCAGCTACTCGTACAGGTGCACAAGTTGCGGGTCCAATCCCACTTCCAACTGAACGTAGCCTCTACACAATCATTCGTGCGACTCACAAATACAAAGACTCTCGCGAACAATTTGAAATGCGTACACACAAACGTTTGATCGATATCGTTAACCCAACTCAAAAAACAGTTGATGCGTTGATGAAATTGGATCTTCCAAGTGGTGTAAACGTAGAAATCAAACTTTAATCTAAAGCTTGATACCTTGAGCATAAAAAACGCTCGTTAAAAACTTTTTGAATAAAAAATATAGAAAAGGAACTATTTTCTCATGACAAAAGGAATCTTAGGGAAAAAAGTGGGAATGACTCAAATCTTCACTGAAGCTGGCGAATTGATCCCTGTAACAGTTATTGAAGCAACTCCAAACGTTGTTCTTCAAGTTAAAACTGTTGAAACAGACGGATACAACGCTATCCAAGTTGGTTTCGATGACAAACGCGAAGTATTGAGCAACAAACCTGCTAAAGGACATGTAGCGAAAGCTAACACGGCTCCTAAGCGCTTCATTCGTGAATTCAAAAACGTTGAAGGCTTGGAAGTTGGTGCTGAAATCACAGTTGAAACCTTCGCAGCTGGAGACGTTGTTGACGTAACTGGTACTTCTAAAGGTAAAGGTTTCCAAGGTGTTATCAAGCGCCACGGACAATCACGTGGACCAATGGCTCACGGTTCTCGTTACCACCGTCGTCCAGGTTCTATGGGACCTGTTGCACCTAACCGCGTATTCAAAGGTAAAAACCTTGCAGGACGTATGGGTGGCGACCGCGTAACAATTCAAAACCTTGAAGTTGTACAAGTTGTTCCAGAAAAGAACGTTATCCTTATCAAAGGTAACGTACCAGGTGCTAAGAAATCTCTTATCACTATCAAGTCAGCAGTTAAAGCTGGTAAATAATAAGGAAAGGGGAATACAGTCAAAATGGCAAATGTAACATTATTCGACCAAACTGGTAAACAAGCGGGCGAAGTTGTTCTTAACGATGCAATCTTTGGTATCGAACCAAACCAATCTGTTGTGTTTGATGTGATTATCAGCCAACGTGCTAGCCTTCGTCAAGGAACTCACGCAGTTAAAAACCGCTCAGCTGTTTCAGGTGGCGGACGCAAACCATGGCGTCAAAAAGGAACTGGACGTGCTCGTCAAGGTTCTATCCGCTCTCCACAATGGCGTGGTGGTGGAATCGTCTTCGGACCAACTCCACGTAGCTATGCGTACAAACTTCCTCAAAAAGTTCGTCGCCTTGCGCTTAAATCTGTTTACTCAGAAAAAGTTGCTGAAAATAAATTTGTAGCCGTTGATTCTCTTGAATTTACAGCTCCAAAAACTGCTGAATTTGCAAAAGTTCTTGCAGCTTTGAGCATCGATTCTAAAGTCCTTGTTATTCTTGAAGAAGGAAACGAATTCGCAGCTCTTTCAGCTCGTAACCTTCCAAACGTGAAAGTTGCGACTGCTACAACTGCAAGTGTTCTTGACATCGCAAATAGTGACAAACTTCTTGTTACTCAAGCAGCTATCTCTAAAATCGAGGAGGTTCTTGCATAATGAATTTGTATGATGTTATCAAAAAACCTGTAATCACTGAAAGCTCAATGGCTCAACTTGAAGCAGGAAAATATGTATTTGAAGTTGACACTCGTGCACACAAACTTTTGATCAAGCAAGCTGTTGAAGCTGCTTTCGAAGGTGTTAAAGTTGCTAATGTTAACACAATCAACGTAAAACCAAAAGCTAAACGTGTTGGACGTTACACTGGTTTTACTAACAAAACTAAAAAAGCTATCATCACACTTACAGCTGATTCTAAAGCAATCGAGTTGTTTGCTGCTGAAGCTGAATAATCTAAGGAGGAAATATCGTGGGAATTCGTGTTTATAAACCAACAACAAACGGTCGCCGTAATATGACTTCTTTGGATTTCGCTGAAATCACAACAAGCACTCCTGAAAAATCATTGCTTGTTGCATTGAAGAGCAAGGCTGGTCGTAACAACAACGGTCGTATCACAGTTCGTCACCAAGGTGGTGGACATAAACGTTTCTACCGTTTGGTTGACTTCAAACGTAACAAAGACAACGTTGAAGCAGTTGTTAAAACAATCGAGTACGATCCAAACCGTTCTGCAAACATCGCTCTTGTACACTACACTGACGGTGTGAAAGCATACATCATCGCTCCAAAAGGTCTTGAAGTAGGTCAACGTATCGTTTCAGGCCCAGAAGCAGATATCAAAGTCGGAAACGCTCTTCCACTTGCTAACATCCCAGTTGGTACTTTGATCCACAACATCGAGTTGAAACCTGGTCGTGGTGGTGAATTGGTACGTGCTGCTGGTGCATCTGCTCAAGTATTGGGTTCTGAAGGTAAATACGTTCTTGTTCGTCTTCAATCAGGTGAAGTTCGTATGATTCTTGGAACTTGCCGTGCTACAGTTGGTGTTGTCGGAAACGAACAACACGGACTTGTAAACCTTGGTAAAGCAGGACGTAGCCGTTGGAAAGGTATCCGCCCAACAGTTCGTGGTTCTGTAATGAACCCTAACGATCACCCACACGGTGGTGGTGAAGGTAAAGCACCAGTTGGTCGTAAAGCACCATCTACTCCATGGGGCAAACCTGCTCTTGGTCTTAAAACTCGTAACAAGAAAGCGAAATCTGACAAACTTATCGTTCGTCGTCGCAACGAGAAATAATATTAAACTAGTCGCTTAAGCAACTAGTAAATCCGCCAGCTCGGTAGCGCTCCATAGGAGCGCAAGCCGCTGTGGTACAACATTTAAAGGAGAAAATATAAAAATGGGACGCAGTCTTAAAAAAGGACCTTTCGTCGATGAGCATTTGATGAAAAAAGTTGAAGCTCAAGCTAACGACGAAAAGAAAAAAGTTATTAAAACTTGGTCACGTCGTTCAACGATCTTCCCAAGTTTCATTGGTTACACTATTGCAGTTTATGACGGACGTAAACACGTACCTGTTTACATCCAAGAAGACATGGTAGGTCACAAACTTGGTGAATTTGCACCAACTCGTACTTACAAAGGTCACGCTGCAGACGACAAGAAAACACGTAGAAAATAAGGAGAACATAAATGGCAGAAATTACTTCAGCTAAAGCAATGGCTCGTACAGTACGTGTTTCACCTCGTAAATCACGTCTTGTTCTTGATAACATCCGTGGTAAAAGCGTAGCCGATGCAATCGCAATCTTGACATTCACTCCAAACAAAGCTGCTGAAATCATCTTGAAAGTTTTGAACTCAGCTGTAGCTAACGCTGAAAACAACTTTGGTTTGGATAAAGCTAACTTGGTAGTATCTGAAGCATTCGCAAACGAAGGACCAACTATGAAACGTTTCCGTCCACGTGCGAAAGGTTCAGCTTCACCAATCAACAAACGTACAGCTCACATCACTGTAGCTGTTGCAGAAAAATAAGGAGGTAAAATCGTGGGTCAAAAAGTACATCCAATTGGTATGCGTGTCGGCATCATCCGTGATTGGGATGCCAAATGGTATGCTGAAAAAGAATACGCGGATTACCTTCATGAAGATCTTGCAATCCGTAAATTCGTTCAAAAAGAACTTGCTGACGCAGCAGTTTCAACTATCGAAATCGAACGCGCAGTAAACAAAGTTAACGTTTCACTTCACACTGCTAAACCAGGTATGGTTATCGGTAAAGGTGGTGCTAACGTTGATGCACTCCGCGCAAAACTTAACAAATTGACTGGAAAACAAGTACACATCAACATCATCGAAATCAAACAACCTGATTTGGATGCTCACCTTGTAGGTGAAGGAATTGCTCGTCAATTGGAGCAACGTGTTGCTTTCCGTCGTGCACAAAAACAAGCAATCCAACGTGCAATGCGTGCTGGAGCTAAAGGAATCAAAACTCAAGTATCAGGTCGTTTGAACGGTGCAGATATCGCCCGTGCTGAAGGATACTCTGAAGGAACTGTTCCACTTCACACACTTCGTGCAGATATCGATTACGCTTGGGAAGAAGCAGATACTACATACGGTAAACTTGGTGTTAAAGTATGGATCTACCGTGGTGAAGTTCTTCCAGCTCGCAAAAACACTAAAGGAGGTAAATAACCAATGTTAGTACCTAAACGTGTTAAACACCGTCGTGAATTCCGTGGAAAAATGCGCGGTGAAGCAAAAGGTGGAAAAGAAGTAGCATTCGGTGAATACGGTCTTCAAGCTACAACTAGCCACTGGATCACTAACCGCCAAATCGAAGCTGCTCGTATCGCCATGACTCGTTACATGAAACGTGGTGGTAAAGTTTGGATTAAAATCTTCCCACACAAATCATACACTGCTAAAGCTATCGGTGTGCGTATGGGATCTGGTAAAGGGGCACCTGAAGGTTGGGTAGCACCAGTTAAACGTGGTAAAGTGATGTTCGAAATTGCTGGTGTATCTGAAGAGATTGCACGCGAAGCGCTTCGTCTTGCTAGCCACAAATTGCCAGTTAAATGTAAATTCGTAAAACGTGAAGCAGAATAAGGAGAAGGCATGAAACTTAATGAAGTAAAAGAATTTGTTAAAGAACTTCGTGGTCTTTCTCAAGAAGAACTCGCGAAGCGCGAAAACGAATTGAAAAAAGAATTGTTTGAACTTCGTTTCCAAGCTGCTACTGGTCAATTGGAACAAACAGCTCGCTTGAAAGAAGTTAAAAAACAAATCGCTCGTATCAAAACAGTTCAATCTGAAGCGAAATAATAGACTAGGGAAGGAGAAATTTCAATGGAACGCAATAATCGTAAAGTTCTTGTTGGACGTGTTGTATCTGACAAAATGGACAAGACAATCACAGTTGTAGTTGAAACAAAACGTAACCACCCAGTCTATGGTAAACGTATTAACTACTCTAAAAAATACAAAGCTCATGATGAAAACAATGTTGCCAAAGAAGGCGATATCGTACGTATCATGGAAACTCGTCCGCTTTCAGCTACAAAACGTTTCCGTCTTGTAGAAGTTGTTGAAGAAGCGGTCATCATCTAATCAAACCTGAAAGGAGAAAACTGAAATGATTCAAACAGAAACTCGTTTGAAAGTCGCAGACAACAGCGGTGCTCGCGAAATCTTGACTATCAAAGTTCTTGGTGGTTCAGGACGTAAATTTGCAAACATCGGTGATGTTATTGTGGCATCTGTAAAACAAGCTACTCCTGGTGGTGCGGTTAAAAAAGGTGACGTTGTTAAAGCAGTTATCGTTCGTACTAAATCAGGTGCTCGTCGTGCTGATGGTTCATACATCAAATTTGACGAAAACGCAGCAGTTATCATCCGTGAAGACAAAACTCCTCGCGGAACACGTATCTTTGGTCCAGTTGCACGTGAATTGCGTGAAGGTGGCTTCATGAAGATCGTGTCACTTGCTCCAGAAGTACTTTAATTTTTAGAAACAAACTAGTCCCCTGGATTTACCTCCAGGGTGCCCTTATGGGCGTAAGAAAAATCAAGGAGAAACCTAATGTTTGTAAAAAAAGGCGACAAAGTTCGCGTAATCGCTGGTAAAGATAAGGGAACAGAAGCTGTTGTCCTTACTGCCCTTCCAAAAGTAAACAAAGTTATCGTTGAAGGTGTTAACATTGTTAAGAAACACCAACGTCCAACTAACGAGCTTCCTCAAGGTGGTATCATCGAGAAAGAAGCAGCTATCCACGTATCAAACGTTCAAGTTTTGGACAAAAATGGTGTAGCTGGTCGTGTTGGTTACAAATTTGTAGACGGTAAAAAAGTTCGCTACAACAAAAAATCAGGCGAAGTGCTTGATTAATCACGAAGGAAAGGAGAAGTATAATGGCAAATCGTTTAAAAGAAAAATATCTTAATGAAGTAGTTCCTGCTTTGACAGAACAATTCAACTACTCATCAGTGATGGCTGTGCCTAAAGTAGATAAGATCGTTTTGAACATGGGTGTTGGTGAAGCTGTATCAAACGCTAAAAGTCTTGAAAAAGCTGCTGAAGAATTGGCCCTTATCTCAGGTCAAAAACCACTTATCACTAAAGCTAAAAAATCAATCGCCGGCTTCCGTCTTCGTGAAGGTGTTGCGATCGGTGCAAAAGTTACCCTTCGTGGTGAACGTATGTACGAATTCTTGGATAAATTGGTTTCAGTTTCACTTCCACGTGTACGTGACTTCCACGGTGTTCCAACAAAATCATTTGACGGACGCGGAAACTACACACTTGGTGTGAAAGAACAATTGATCTTCCCAGAAATCAACTTCGATGACGTTGACAAAACTCGTGGTCTTGACATCGTTATCGTAACAACTGCTAACACTGACGAAGAGTCACGTGCATTGCTTACAGGCCTTGGAATGCCTTTTGCAAAATAATATAGGAGGTAAATCTAATGGCTAAAAAATCAATGATTGCTAAGAACAAACGTCCAGCGAAGTTCTCTACTCAAGCTTATACTCGTTGTGAAAAATGTGGTCGTCCACATTCAGTTTACCGCAAATTTAAACTTTGCCGTGTTTGCTTCCGTGAATTAGCTTACAAAGGACAAATTCCTGGTGTAACAAAAGCATCTTGGTAATTTAAGATATCAAGGGCGTCAAAACTCTAAGTGAAAATAGGAAACTTGACGAAGAAACTGAAGTTTCTAGGAAAGTTTATCTTTTTCACACAGAGTTTAGCCCGGGTTCAGTTGGACTTGCCAATTTGAACACGAGCTACAGCTTTAGCAAAAAAGACCAATTTTCTTTGGAGCATCGCTCCTGCATCAAATTGCCTATTTTTGCTCTTGCTCTTACGCTCTTTGTATCATGTATTAACTAGCAAGTGCAACTTGCAAACTACTAGTAAGAGGAGAAAAACAAAATGGTTATGACTGACCCAATCGCAGACTTCCTAACTCGTATTCGTAACGCTAACCAAGCTAAACACGAAGTACTTGAAGTACCTGCATCAAACATCAAAAAAGGTATTGCTGAAATCCTTAAACGCGAAGGTTTTGTAAAAAACGTTGAAATCATCGAAGATGACAAACAAGGCATCATCCGTGTATTCCTTAAATACGGACCAAACGGTGAAAAAGTTATCACTAACTTGAAACGTGTTTCTAAACCAGGACTTCGTGTCTACAAAAAACGTGAAGACCTTCCAAAAGTTCTTAACGGACTTGGAATTGCTATCCTTTCAACTTCTGAAGGTTTGCTTACTGATAAAGAAGCACGCCAAAAGAATGTTGGTGGGGAAGTTATCGCTTACGTTTGGTAATATTTAGCTCCCAATTTCTTTGTGACTCTTCGTTATCGTCTCTTGCCTAACCCAAAGTTATGCCTGCGAGACGATGCCTAGATTCACTTTGAAATTGAAACCTAAATGTTCCTTTAAATCGAGAAATCGATTGAACCCCGTGAAAACTGGCCATTCTGGCCTGACAATTTAACAGGAGAAAATAAATATGTCACGTATTGGTAATAAAGTTATCGTGTTGCCTGCTGGTGTTGAACTCACTAACAATGACAACGTTGTAACTGTAAAAGGACCTAAAGGAGAACTTACTCGTGAGTTCTCAAAAGATATTGAAATCCGTGTGGAAGGTACTGAAGTAACTCTTCACCGTCCAAACGATTCAAAAGAAATGAAAACTATCCACGGAACTACTCGTGCCCTTTTGAACAACATGGTTGTTGGTGTATCAGAAGGATTCAAGAAAGAACTTGAAATGCGCGGGGTTGGTTACCGTGCACAACTTCAAGGATCTAAACTTGTTTTGGCTGTTGGTAAATCTCATCCAGACGAAGTTGAAGCTCCAGAAGGAATTACTTTTGAACTTCCAAACCCAACAACAATCGTTGTTAGCGGAATTTCAAAAGAAGTAGTTGGTCAAACAGCTGCTTACGTACGTAGCCTTCGTTCACCAGAACCATATAAAGGTAAAGGTATCCGTTACGTTGGTGAATTCGTTCGCCGTAAAGAAGGTAAAACAGGTAAATAATGTTGAATGGTTGATTCTCAACCACCAACCTATTTTCCAACTTTGTGCATAGCACACGATTTAAAACTAAAGAGGTGAAAACTGTGATTTCAAAACCAGATAAAAACAAACTCCGCCAAAAACGCCACCGTCGCGTTCGCGGAAAACTCTCTGGAACTGCTGATCGCCCACGTTTGAACGTATTCCGTTCTAATACAGGCATCTACGCTCAAGTGATTGATGACGTAGCGGGTGTAACGCTCGCAAGTGCTTCAACTCTTGATAAAGAAGTTTCAAAAGGAACTAAAACTGAACAAGCCGTTGCTGTCGGTAAACTCGTTGCAGAACGTGCAAACGCTAAAGGTATTTCAGAAGTGGTGTTCGACCGCGGTGGATATCTATATCACGGACGTGTGAAAGCTTTGGCTGATGCAGCTCGTGAAAACGGATTGAAATTCTAATAGGAGGACACTAGAAAATGGCATTTAAAGACAATGCAGTTGAATTAGAAGAACGCGTAGTTGCTGTCAACCGTGTTACAAAAGTTGTTAAAGGTGGACGTCGTCTTCGTTTCGCAGCTCTTGTTGTTGTTGGTGACCACAACGGTCGCGTAGGATTTGGTACTGGTAAAGCTCAAGAAGTTCCAGAAGCAATCCGTAAAGCAGTAGATGATGCTAAGAAAAACTTGATCGAAGTTCCTATGGTTGGAACAACAATCCCACACGAAGTTCTTTCAGAATTCGGTGGAGCTAAAGTATTGTTGAAACCTGCTGTAGAAGGTTCTGGAGTTGCCGCTGGTGGTGCAGTTCGTGCCGTTGTGGAATTGGCAGGTGTGGCAGATATTACATCTAAATCACTTGGTTCTAACACTCCAATCAACATTGTTCGTGCAACTGTTGAAGGTTTGAAACAATTGAAACGCGCTGAAGAAGTTGCTGCCCTTCGTGGTATTTCAGTTTCTGATTTGGCATAAGAAAGGGGATAAAATGGCTCAAATTAAAATTACTTTGACTAAGTCTCCAATCGGACGCATTCCATCACAACGTAAAACTGTTGTAGCACTTGGACTTGGCAAATTGAACAGCTCTGTTATTAAAGAAGATAACGCTGCTATCCGTGGCATGATCACTGCAGTATCTCACTTGGTAACAGTTGAAGAAGTAAACTAATGAATTTTTAGGGGATGTGCACTATACCATCCCCTAAAACTAGATATAGTCATCTATGATGACGTCGTATAGGCGAGTTGATTGGGGAGACAACCTTTTCTCCCTTATCGGCGCTAGCATTTTACAAAAGAGGAGAAAATAAAAATGAAACTTCATGAATTGAAACCTGCAGAAGGTTCTCGTAAAGTACGTAACCGCGTTGGTCGTGGTACTTCATCAGGTAACGGTAAAACATCTGGTCGTGGTCAAAAAGGTCAAAAAGCTCGTAGCGGTGGCGGAGTTCGCCTTGGTTTTGAAGGTGGACAAACTCCATTGTTCCGTCGTCTTCCAAAACGTGGATTCACTAACATCAATGCTAAAGAATACGCAATTGTGAACCTTGACCAATTGAACGTCTTTGAAGATGGTGCTGAAGTTACTCCAGTTGTTCTTATCGAATCAGGAATTGTTAAAGCTGAAAAATCAGGTATTAAAATTCTTGGTAACGGTGAGTTGACTAAGAAATTGACTGTGAAAGCAGCTAAATTCTCTAAATCAGCTGAAGAAGCTATCACTGCTAAAGGTGGTTCAGTAGAAGTCATCTAAGAGAGGTGACCTATGTTTTTTAAATTATTAAGAGAAGCTCTTAAAGTCAAGCAGGTTCGATCAAAAATTTTATTTACAATTTTTATCGTTTTGGTTTTTCGTATCGGAACTAGCATTACAGTGCCCGGTGTGAATGCCAATAGCTTGAATGCTTTAAGTGGATTATCCTTCTTAAACATGTTGAGCTTGGTGTCAGGGAATGCCATGAAAAACTTTTCAGTTTTTGCTCTTGGTGTTAGTCCCTACATTACGGCCTCTATCGTTGTCCAACTCTTGCAAATGGATATTTTACCCAAATTTGTAGAGTGGGGTAAACAAGGGGAAGTAGGTCGAAGAAAATTAAATCAAGCTACTCGTTATATTGCTCTTGTTCTAGCCTTTGTGCAATCTATCGGGATTACAGCTGGTTTTAATACTTTGGCTGGAGCTCAATTGTTGAAAACAGCTCTTACACCACAAGTCTTTATCATGATTGGTATCATCTTAACAGCTGGTAGTATGATTGTGACTTGGTTGGGAGAGCAAATTACAGATAAGGGATACGGAAATGGTGTTTCTATGATTATCTTTGCCGGGATTGTTGCCTCAATTCCAGAGATGATTCAAGGCATCTATGTTGACTACTTTGTGAACGTCCCAAGTAGCCGTATCAACTCATCTATCATTTTCGTAATCATTTTGATTATTACTGTATTGTTGATTATTTATTTTACAACTTATGTTCAACAAGCAGAATACAAAATTCCAATCCAATATACTAAGGTTGCACAAGGTGCTCCATCTAGCTCTTACCTTCCTTTGAAGGTAAACCCTGCTGGAGTTATCCCTGTTATCTTTGCAAGTTCGATTACTGCAGCGCCTGCGGCTATTCTTCAGTTTTTGAGCGCTACAGGTCATGATTGGGCTTGGGTGAGAACAGCACAAGAAATGCTGGCAACAACTTCACCAACTGGTATTGCCATGTATGCTTTATTGATTATTCTCTTTACATTCTTCTATACGTTTGTACAGATTAATCCTGAAAAAGCAGCAGAAAACCTACAAAAGAGCGGTGCATATATCCACGGAGTTCGTCCTGGTAAAGGTACAGAAGAATATATGTCTAAACTTCTTCGTCGTCTTGCAACTGTTGGTTCTCTCTTCCTTGGTGTGATTTCTATTTTACCGATTGTAGCAAAAGATGTTTTCGGACTTTCAGAAGCAGTTGCTTTTGGAGGAACCAGTCTTTTGATCATTATCTCTACAGGTATTGAAGGAATCAAACAATTGGAAGGTTACCTATTGAAACGTAAGTATGTTGGTTTCATGGACAGAACAGAATAAAAGTATTTACTGAGTCAGTAAATGCTGAGGGAGTGGAGGTTTAACTCTAACATTAGTGAGAGTTTGGTCTCCCCTCTTCTATTTTGTTTTTAAATAGGGGTGAAAAGACTTTTTGCTTCTATTTAAAAATAAAATAAGGAGATCAAATCATGAATCTTTTGATTATGGGCTTACCTGGTGCAGGTAAGGGAACTCAAGCAGCAAAAATCGTAGAACAATTCCATGTTGCACATATCTCAACAGGTGATATGTTCCGGGCTGCTATGGCAAATCAAACTGAAATGGGTGTTCTTGCTAAGTCATACATTGACAAGGGTGAATTGGTTCCTGACGAAGTTACAAATGGAATCGTAAAAGAACGTCTTTCACAAGATGATATTAAAGAAACAGGATTCTTGTTGGATGGTTATCCACGTACAATCGAGCAAGCTCATGCCTTGGACAAAACATTGGCTGAACTTGGCATTGAACTAGAAGGTGTCATCAACATTGAAGTGAATCCAGATAGTCTCTTGGAACGTTTGAGCGGCCGTATCATCCACCGCGTAACTGGAGAAACTTTCCACAAGGTCTTTAACCCACCAGTTGACTATAAAGAAGAAGATTACTACCAACGTGAAGATGATAAGCCTGAGACAGTAAAACGTCGTTTGGATGTAAATATTGCTCAAGGAGAACCGATCATTGCTCACTACCGTGCCAAAGGTTTGGTTCATGACATCGAAGGTAATCAAGATATCAATGATGTCTTCTCAGATATCGAAAAAGTATTGACAAATTTGAAATAAAGCGTTTTTCACACTTGCAAAAATCCGCTACAAATGTTATACTGAGATAGTCTGACTTATAATTGTTGTCTCTGTGTCTAGAGACATCGAATCGAAATTTATGGAGGTGCTTTTGCGTGGCAAAAGACGATGTGATTGAAGTTGAAGGCAAAGTAGTTGATACAATGCCGAATGCAATGTTTACGGTTGAACTTGAAAATGGACATCAGATTTTAGCAACAGTTTCTGGTAAAATTCGTAAAAACTATATTCGTATTTTAGCGGGAGATCGTGTTACTGTCGAAATGAGTCCATATGACTTGACACGTGGACGTATCACTTACCGCTTTAAATAATCGAAAAACTTGGAGGGATAAGAAATGAAAGTAAGACCATCGGTCAAACCAATTTGCGAATACTGTAAAGTTATTCGTCGTAATGGTCGTGTTATGGTAATTTGCCCAGCAAATCCAAAACACAAACAACGTCAAGGATAAGATAGAAAGGAGAAAACATGGCTCGTATTGCTGGAGTTGACATTCCAAATGACAAACGCGTAGTAATCTCATTGACTTATGTTTATGGTATCGGACTTGCAACATCTAAGAAAATTTTGGCTGCTGCTGGAATCTCAGAAGATGTTCGTGTACGTGATCTTACATCAGATCAAGAAGATGCTATCCGTCGTGAAGTGGATGCAATCAAAGTTGAAGGTGACCTTCGTCGTGAAGTAAACTTGAACATCAAACGTTTGATGGAAATCGGTTCATACCGTGGTATCCGTCACCGTCGTGGACTTCCTGTCCGTGGACAAAACACTAAAAACAACGCTCGCACTCGTAAAGGTAAAGCTGTTGCGATTGCTGGTAAGAAAAAATAATATAGGAGGTAAAAGTCTTGGCTAAACCAACACGTAAACGTCGTGTGAAAAAGAATATCGAATCTGGTATTGCTCATATTCACGCTACATTTAATAACACTATTGTTATGATTACTGATGTGCATGGTAATGCAATTGCTTGGTCATCAGCTGGTGCTCTTGGTTTCAAAGGTTCTCGTAAATCTACACCATTCGCTGCTCAAATGGCTTCTGAAGCTGCTGCTAAATCTGCACAAGAACACGGTCTTAAATCAGTTGAAGTTACTGTAAAAGGTCCAGGTTCTGGTCGTGAGTCAGCTATTCGTGCGCTTGCTGCCGCTGGTCTTGAAGTAACAGCAATTCGTGATGTGACTCCAGTGCCACACAATGGTGCTCGTCCTCCAAAACGTCGCCGTGTATAATCATCGCATTACACTGCTTTTCGTTTAAGAGGGAGTAACTAAATGATCGAGTTTGAAAAACCAAATATAACAAAAATTGATGAAAATAAAGATTATGGCAAGTTTGTAATCGAACCACTTGAACGTGGCTACGGTACAACTCTTGGTAACTCTCTTCGTCGTGTACTTCTAGCTTCTCTACCAGGAGCAGCTGTGACATCTATCAATATTGATGGTGTGTTACATGAGTTTGACACAGTTCCAGGTGTTCGTGAAGACGTGATGCAAATCATTCTGAACATTAAAGGAATTGCAGTGAAATCGTACGTTGAAGACGAAAAAATCATCGAACTGGATGTTGAAGGTCCTGCTGAAGTAACAGCTGGTGACATTTTGACAGATAGCGATATTGAAATTGTAAATCCAGATCATTATCTCTTTACAATCGGTGAAGGTTCTTCTCTAAAAGCGACTATGACTGTTAACAGTGGTCGTGGATATGTACCTGCTGATGAAAATAAAAAAGATAATGCACCAGTTGGAACACTTGCTGTAGATTCTATTTATACACCAGTTACAAAAGTCAACTATCAAGTGGAACCTGCTCGTGTAGGTAGCAACGATGGTTTTGACAAATTAACCCTTGAAATCTTGACAAATGGAACAATTATTCCAGAAGATGCTTTAGGGCTTTCAGCACGTATTTTGACAGAACATCTTGATTTGTTTACAAATCTTACTGAGATTGCTAAGTCAACTGAAGTGATGAAAGAAGCTGACACTGAATCTGACGACCGTATTTTGGATCGTACGATTGAGGAACTGGACTTGTCTGTGCGTTCATACAACTGTTTGAAACGTGCCGGTATCAATACTGTGCATGATTTGACAGAAAAATCTGAAGCAGAGATGATGAAAGTACGAAATCTTGGACGCAAGAGTTTGGAAGAAGTGAAACTCAAACTCATTGATTTGGGTCTTGGATTAAAAGATAAATAAAGGAGGAATACATGGCTTACCGTAAACTAGGACGCACTAGCTCACAACGTAAAGCAATGCTTCGCGATTTGACAACTGACCTTTTGATCAACGAATCAATCGTGACAACTGAAGCTCGTGCTAAAGAAATCCGTAAAACTGTTGAAAAAATGATTACTCTAGGTAAACGTGGTGATTTGCATGCACGTCGTCAAGCAGCTGCTTTCGTACGTAATGAAATCGCATCTGAAAACTATGATGAAGCAACTGATAAGTACACTTCTACTACAGCACTTCAAAAATTGTTCTCAGAAATCGCACCTCGTTATGCTGAACGTAACGGTGGATACACTCGTATCCTTAAAACTGAACCACGTCGTGGTGATGCAGCGCCAATGGCGATCATCGAATTAGTATAAAATCATCAATTTTGTTGAGTGTTATGATGATGGAGTCTTGTGCTCTTAGTCTAGCTCTGGTCTACCGCTAGGATTTCGGTCCTAGCGGGAACACTCATCATAAGTTGGGATAGTAGACGCTTGTTTACGAAATTGTTTTTTTCTTAAGAACAACTTCGTAAGCAGGCGTTTTTGAGTATTTTAGTTAGAATTATGCTATACTATTTGAAAAGAATCCTGTTTAATATTCAGGTTTCCTATTAAAAGAAGAATTGGAGTTTGCTTATGAAAGCGATTATAACTGTTGTTGGTAAAGATAAATCTGGAATTGTTGCAGGTGTTTCTAGTAAAATTGCAGAATTAGGATTGAATATTGACGATATCTCTCAAACTGTCTTGGATGAATATTTTACGATGATGGCTGTCGTCTCTAGTGATGAAAAGCAAGATTTTACACGCCTTCGTAATGAATTCGAAGCTTTTGGGCAAACTTTGAATGTAAAAATTAATATTCAGAGTGCAGCCATTTTCGAAGCTATGTATAACATCTAGGAGGTGCACATGGATATTAGACAAGTTACTGAAACCATTGCTATGATTGAGGAGCAGAACTTTGATATCAGAACTATTACCATGGGGATTTCTCTATTAGACTGTATCGATCCAGATATTAATCGTGCTGCGGAGAAAATTTATCAAAAGATTACGACCAAGGCAGCTAATTTAGTGGCTGTTGGTGACGAAATTGCAGCTGAGTTGGGAATTCCTATCGTTAATAAGCGTGTATCGGTGACTCCTATTTCTCTGATTGGAGCAGCGACAGATGCGACAGACTATGTGGTTCTGGCAAAAGCGCTTGATAAGGCTGCGAAAGAGATTGGTGTGGACTTTATTGGTGGTTTTTCTGCCTTGGTACAAAAAGGGTATCAAAAGGGAGATGAGATTCTCATCAATTCAATTCCTCGTGCTTTGGCTGAAACGGATAAGGTTTGCTCGTCAGTTAATATTGGCTCAACCAAGTCTGGTATCAATATGACGGCTGTGGCAGATATGGGACGAATTATCAAGGAAACGGCAACTCTATCTGATATGGGGGCAGCTAAGTTGGTTGTATTCGCTAATGCTGTTGAGGACAATCCATTTATGGCGGGTGCCTTCCATGGTGTTGGGGAGGCAGATGTTATCATCAATGTTGGAGTTTCCGGTCCTGGTGTGGTGAAACGTGCCTTGGAAAAAGTTCGTGGACAGAGCTTTGATGTAGTAGCCGAAACAGTTAAGAAAACTGCCTTTAAAATCACTCGTATCGGTCAATTGGTTGGTCAAATGGCCAGTGAGAGACTGGGTGTGGAATTTGGTATTGTGGACTTGAGCTTGGCGCCAACTCCTGCGGTTGGAGATTCTGTTGCACGTGTCCTTGAAGAAATGGGGATAGAAACAGTTGGTACGCATGGGACGACGGCTGCCTTGGCTCTCTTGAATGACCAAGTTAAGAAGGGCGGAGTTATGGCCTGCAACCAAGTTGGTGGTTTGTCTGGTGCCTTTATCCCTGTTTCAGAGGATGAAGGAATGATTGCTGCAGTGCAAAATGGCTCTCTTAATCTGGAAAAACTAGAAGCTATGACGGCTATCTGTTCCGTTGGCTTGGATATGATTGCCATTCCGGAGGATACACCTGCTGAAACCATTGCGGCTATGATTGCAGATGAAGCTGCAATTGGTGTCATTAACATGAAAACAACAGCTGTTCGTATTATTCCAAAAGGAAAAGAAGGCGACATGATTGAGTTTGGTGGCCTATTAGGAACTGCGCCTGTTATGAAAGTCAATGGGGCTTCGTCTGTTGATTTCATCTCTCGTGGGGGACAAATCCCAGCACCAATCCATAGTTTTAAAAATTAATAGATTAGGAGAAACTTTAAGTTCTATTTAAGGTTAGGTGTGTATACTATAATCATTAAATAAAGACCTCCTAATATTATTTGAAACAGATAACACTGATTTAGTTTGAATTTGATTTTCATCTAATATCTTTATTTAATGAACTCCTAAACTTTTTCATAATAATCTCCTGCAAAAGTCGCCTGTATGGGTGGCTTTTGTTTTATCATCCATGATATAATAGAAGCAAACGGAGGACGGAAAATGGTAAAAGTACGATTGTATTTGGTACGTCATGGCAAGACCATGTTTAACACGATTGGTCGAGCGCAAGGTTGGAGCGATACTCCCTTAACAGCTGAAGGTGAACGAGGGATTCAAGAATTAGGAATCGGTTTGCGAGAATCTGGTTTGCAGTTTGAGCGCGCTTATTCGAGCGATTCAGGGCGCACCATTCAGACAATGGGAATTATCCTTGAAGAACTTGGTTTGCAGGGGACAATCCCTTATCGCATGGACAAGCGTATCAGAGAATGGTGTTTTGGTAGTTTTGATGGAGCTTACGATGGCGATCTTTTCATGGGTATTATTCCTCGCATCTTTAATGTGGACCATGTTCACCAATTGTCTTATGCTGAACTGGCTGAGGGCTTGGTAGAGGTTGATACAGCTGGTTGGGCTGAAGGCTGGGAAAAACTCAGTGGCCGAATCAAAGAAGGTTTTGAAGCGATTGCCAAAGAAATGGAAGAACAAGGTGGAGGAAACGTCCTTGTTGTCAGCCACGGAATGACCATTGGAACCATTGTTTATCTGATTAATGGCATGCATCCGCATGGTCTAGATAATGGTAGCGTGACGATCCTTGAATATGAGAATGGCCAGTTTAGCGTTGAGGTTGTCGGTGACCGTAGTTACCGAGAATTAGGGCGTGAGAAGATGGAAGAGATAAACAATCCATAGAAGTTAGCTCCAAGTGTGGGCTAATTTTTTATACTGCTAAATAAGCTGGATTTGCGATTCGGTCTTTCTTGGCATACAAGTCCAAAAGAACATTTCTCGTCTTTCAAATTCCCTCAAAAATGGTATAATAGTAACATCACAAAATTGGAGAGAGACCATGAGTTTTTACAATCATAAAGAAATTGAGCCTAAGTGGCAAGGCTACTGGGCAGAACATCATACATTTAAGACGGGAACAGATGCATCAAAACCGAAGTTTTATGCTCTCGATATGTTCCCTTATCCATCTGGAGCGGGTCTGCACGTAGGTCACCCAGAAGGTTATACAGCAACCGATATCCTCAGCCGTTACAAACGTGCGCAAGGCTACAATGTCCTTCACCCAATGGGTTGGGATGCTTTTGGTTTGCCTGCAGAGCAATACGCTATGGATACAGGTAATGACCCAGCAGAATTTACAGCTGAGAACATTGCCAACTTCAAACGCCAAATCAATGCGCTTGGATTTTCTTATGACTGGGATCGTGAAGTCAATACAACAGATCCAAACTACTACAAGTGGACGCAATGGATTTTCACCAAGCTTTACGAAAAAGGCTTGGCCTATGAAGCGGAAGTGCCAGTAAACTGGGTTGAGGAATTGGGAACAGCCATCGCCAACGAAGAGGTCCTTCCTGACGGAACATCTGAGCGTGGAGGTTATCCAGTTGTTCGCAAACCAATGCGTCAATGGATGCTCAAAATCACGGCCTACGCAGAGCGCTTGCTCAATGACTTAGATGAACTAGATTGGCCAGAGTCTATCAAGGACATGCAACGCAACTGGATTGGTAAATCAACTGGTGCTAATGTAACCTTCAAGGTTAAGGGAACTGACAAGGAATTCACAGTCTTCACCACTCGTCCTGATACTCTTTTCGGTGCGACTTTCACTGTCTTAGCTCCTGAACATGACTTAGTTGACGCTATTACAAGCCCAGAGCAAGCAGAGGCTGTAGCAGACTACAAACACCAAGCTAGCCTCAAGTCTGACTTGGCTCGTACAGACCTTGCCAAAGAAAAAACAGGGGTTTGGACTGGTGCTTATGCCATCAACCCTGTCAATGGTAAGGAAATTCCAATCTGGATTGCGGACTACGTCCTTGCTAGCTATGGTACAGGTGCAGTAATGGCTGTGCCTGCCCACGATCAACGTGACTGGGAATTTGCCAAACAATTTGACCTTCCAATCGTCGAAGTACTTGAAGGTGGAAACGTTGAAGAAGCTGCCTACACAGAAGATGGACTTCATGTCAATTCAGACTTCCTAGATGGACTCAACAAAGAAGAAGCGATTGCTAAGATCGTGGCTTGGTTGGAAGAAAAAAGCTGTGGACAAGAGAAGGTTACCTACCGTCTCCGCGACTGGCTCTTTAGCCGTCAACGTTACTGGGGTGAGCCAATTCCTATCATTCATTGGGAAGATGGAACTTCAACAGCTGTCCCTGAAAGTGAATTGCCACTTGTCTTGCCAGTAACCAAGGACATTCGCCCTTCAGGTACTGGTGAAAGTCCACTAGCTAACTTGATAGATTGGCTTGAAGTGACTCGTGAAGATGGCGTCAAAGGTCGTCGTGAAACAAATACTATGCCACAGTGGGCTGGTTCAAGCTGGTACTACCTCCGCTATATTGACCCGCACAATACTGAGAAATTGGCCGATGAGGATCTTCTCAAACAATGGTTGCCAGTAGATATCTACGTGGGTGGTGCAGAGCATGCCGTTCTTCACTTGCTTTATGCTCGTTTCTGGCATAAATTCCTCTATGACCTCGGTGTTGTTCCGACTAAAGAACCATTCCAAAAACTCTTTAACCAAGGAATGATCTTGGGAACCAGCTACCGTGACCATCGTGGGGCTCTTGTGGCGACTGACAAGGTTGAAAAACGTGATGGTTCCTTCTTCCATGTGGAAACAGGCGAAGAGTTGGAGCAAGCGCCAGCCAAGATGTCTAAATCCCTCAAGAACGTGGTTAACCCAGACGATGTGGTGGAACAATACGGTGCCGATACCCTTCGTGTTTATGAAATGTTTATGGGACCACTTGATGCTTCGATCGCTTGGTCAGAAGAAGGTCTGGAAGGAAGCCGTAAGTTCCTCGACCGTGTTTACCGTTTGATTACAAGTAAGGAAATTGTTGCGGAAAACAATGGCGCTCTTGACAAGGTATACAACGAAACGGTCAAAGCTGTCACAGAACAAATTGAATCATTGAAATTCAATACAGCCATTGCCCAACTTATGGTCTTTGTCAACGCGGCTAACAAGGAAGAAAAACTTTATGTAGACTATGCCAAAGGCTTTATCCAATTGATTGCACCATTTGCACCTCACTTGGCAGAAGAACTCTGGCAAACTGTTGCAGCAACAGGTGAGTCAATCTCTTACGTGGCTTGGCCAACATGGGACGAAAGCAAATTAGTTGAAGACGAAATCGAAATCGTTGTCCAAATCAAAGGAAAAGTTCGTGCCAAACTCATGGTCGCTAAAGACCTATCACGGGAAGAATTGCAAGAAATTGCTCTTGCTGACGAAAAAGTTAAGGCAGAAATTGATGGTAAGGAAATCGTGAAAGTGATTGCGGTACCTAATAAACTCGTTAATATCGTCGTTAAATAACGAATTTATTAACCCTATCTGCCACCTTCAATAGTCCACTGGACTATTGAAGCCAACTAAACTCGTTAATATTGTTGTGAAATAAGAAATGAATCCTTCAGAGTAGAATCTGGGGGATTTTTTGAATCTTCTTATGAAAGTATGATATACTATGGGCAACTATAAAGTTTGAAAAGCTAAACAAGGAGAAGAAAAATGCCAGTAAACGAATATGGTCAGATAATTGGGGAGTCAATGGAAGGTTATACTCCAGGTGAATTGCCTTCTATTGATTTCTTAGAAGGGCGTTATGCTCGAATAGAAGCTCTTTCAGTGGAGAAGCATGCGGAGGATTTGCTAGCTGTTTATGGTCCTGATACGCCTCGGGAGATGTGGACCTACCTCTTTCAGGAACCAGTGGCAGATATGGAGGAGCTGGTTACTCTCTTAAATAAGATGTTGGCTCGTAAGGATCGTTTTTACTATGCAATCATAGACAAGGCAACTGGTAAGGCTTTGGGAACTTTTTCTCTCATGCGTATTGACAAGAATAACCGAGTAATAGAAGTGGGAGCTGTCACTTTTTCTCCAAAACTCAGGGGGACACGGATAGGGACAGAAGCCCAGTACCTCTTGGCTTGCTATGTCTTTGAGGAGCTTAACTATCGTCGCTATGAGTGGAAATGCGATGCCTTAAATCTGCCATCCAGACGAGCAGCGGAACGTTTAGGTTTTGTCTATGAAGGGACCTTCCGCCAGGCAGTCGTATATAAGGGGCGTACAAGAGATACGGATTGGTTGTCTATGATTGATAAGGACTGGCCCAAAGTCAAAGATCGTTTGGAAAAATGGTTACGTCCTGAAAACTTTGATAAAAATGGACGACAGTACAAGAGCTTGAGAGACCTTTAAGAGGTGTTGAGATGATTACTATTAGAAAGCAAGAAATTGTCAAGATATAGGATGTTTTGCATCTCTATCAGGCTGTCGGTTGGACAAATTATACCCATCAACCAGAGATGCTGGAGCAGGCCTTATCTCATTCATTAGAGATTTATGTGGCACTTGATGGCGATGCTGTGGTGGGCTTGATTCGTTTGGTTGGAGATGGATTCTCATCAGTATTGGTTCAGGATTTAATCGTTTTACCAATCTATCAGCGTCAAGGGATTGGTAGTGCCCTAATGAAAGAGGCTTTAGAGGATTACAAAGATGCCTATCAAGTCCAGCTGGTAACAGACCAGACAGAAAGAACCTTGGAATTCTATCGTTCTATGGGTTTTGAAACTTTATCCACCTATGACTGTACAGGAATGACTTGGATGAATCGAGAAAAATAATAAAATTTGTTTTTTATTAAGCAAAATTTAAGGATGGTCTAGTATTATATAGTCATTAAATAAAGACCTCCTAACTTTATTTAATGAAATCCTAAAACTTTTTTCATCATAATCTCCTAATGAAGCCATCCAATCAGGTGGCTTTTTTTGTGGGTAGGTGATAGTGATAGAATTTTTTGCAGAATAGTAAAATTTGAGAAAAGTTAAGCTAGTTTTAAGCTTTGTCTTGTAACATATAGTTATTAAATAAAGACCTCCTAACTTTATTTAATAAAATCCTAAACTTTTCTTTTTCATAATAATCTCCCTTAACTCCACCCAATCAGGTGGAGTTTTTTGGCTCTATTTCAGGATTTTGGGGACTATTCTAAAAATCATTTTCCGATATTTTTCGGATTTTGGTCGGGGAATTGGCGGGGACTTTTTTTAGCGAATATGACTAATAAATAGGTCTGTTGTCGCTTCAGCTACTTCAACCTTACTTTGAATTTAAGTGACTGTTAATTGAAGGACTAGAACTACTGTAATAATGCTCTTGGTTTTCAAGGAGTGAGTCATCATATTGTTGTACAGCGGTTAAAGCTTGAAAAGCCACGAATATAAACCTTTGAAAAATTTTGTGAACTATGGGATAATAAAAAGGAATTGAGTACTAGTTCTATATCATAGGCTAGAAAAGGCCCCAAGCTCACGACCAAATAAGCTAGGGGTCTTTTTTGACACTATTTATCCTTGTTTAGCCATTTATCGACTAAGCGAAGAACGACACCGACCACAATTGGTCCGATGATAGTTTTGAGTATGGGCTATCTCACCTCCTTTCGTAGGCGGTGTAGCAGTGCCGTAGAATGTTATACCACATAGGTGCTAAACTCTGGAGTCACCCAATCAGGTGGCTTTTTTGTTTGTGGCTTGGTTTTTTGATATAATAGAGCCATGAGTAGAATTTTAGATAATGAGATAATGGGGGACGAGGAGTTAGTAGAACGCACGCTCCGTCCTCAGTATTTACGTGAATATATTGGGCAGGATAAGGTCAAGGACCAGCTTCAAATCTTTATAGAAGCTGCCAAAATGCGGGATGAAGCGCTGGATCATGTGCTTTTATTTGGCCCTCCAGGCTTGGGAAAAACGACCATGGCTTTTGTTATTGCCAACGAACTAGGTGTCAATCTCAAGCAGACTTCGGGTCCAGTCATTGAAAAAGCCGGTGATTTGGTAGCGATTTTGAATGACTTAGAGCCTGGGGATGTTCTTTTTATTGATGAGATTCATCGTTTGCCAATGTCAGTGGAAGAGGTGCTTTATAGTGCCATGGAGGACTTCTACATTGATATCATGATTGGGGCTGGTGAAGGCAGTCGCAGTGTTCATTTGGAGTTGCCACCTTTCACTTTGATTGGTGCGACGACTCGGGCTGGTATGCTCTCAAATCCGCTACGGGCACGTTTTGGAATTACAGGTCACATGGAGTATTATGCCCATGCTGACTTGACGGAAATTGTTGAGCGGACGGCAGATATTTTTGAGATGGAAATCACTCATGAGGCAGCATCTGAATTAGCCCTACGTAGTCGTGGAACCCCTCGTATTGCCAATCGTCTCCTCAAACGCGTGCGCGATTTTGCCCAGATTATGGGGAATGGGGTTATCGATGATGTTATTACCGATAAGGCTTTGACTATGCTGGATGTTGACCATGAAGGTTTGGACTATGTGGATCAAAAAATCCTTCGCACCATGATTGAGATGTACGGTGGTGGTCCTGTTGGTCTAGGAACTCTTTCTGTTAACATAGCAGAAGAGCGTGAGACAGTTGAAGACATGTATGAGCCCTACTTGATTCAAAAAGGTTTTATCATGCGGACACGTTCTGGACGGGTGGCGACTGCTAAGGCATATGAGCATTTAGGGTATGAATATATTGAAAAATAAGGCTGAAATTTTAGACTCTTTCAGAGAAAATCCGGATATGATGGCTATTTTGACTATCATCCGAAACCTTGGTTTGAAAGACTCCTGGTTGGCAGCAGGTTCTGTCAGAAATTTTATCTGGAATCTCTTGTCAGAGAGACCAGCATTTGATCTTGAAACAGATGTAGATGTGATTTTCTTTGATCCGGATATTTCTTATGAGGAAACCTTGTCCTTAGAGAAAAAACTGCGAGAGGATTTTCCTCAGTACCAGTGGGAATTGAAAAATCAAGTCTATATGCACCAGCACAGCCCTCATACTACTCCCTATAGCAGCTCTTGTGATGCCATGAGTAAGTATCCAGAACGGTGTACGGCAGTTGGACTGCGCTTGAATGAAGAATCCGCTTTGGAGCTCTTTACTCCATACGGTTTGGAGGATATTTTGAATTTTCAAGTTCGTCCAACTCCTCATTTCTTAGAAAATGAAGACCGAATGGGACTTTATCGAACACGTCTATCCAAGAAAAATTGGCAGGAAAAATGGAAAAATTTGATTTTTAAAAATACTTAAGGAAACTTTAAGCTAGGAAGTGTATACTAAGTTCATAAGTTAAGAAGACCTTAACTTAAACTCCTAAAACTTTTTCATAATAATCTCCCTATAAAAAATAAAGTCGCCCAATCAGGCGGCTTATTTTTTTGAAAAATGGGCTTTATGCCTGAGAATAAATAGCTTAGTGATAGAAGAAAATGGGGAAATATGGTATAATGAAACGATAGATTTTTGAATAGGAATAAGATCATGTTTGGATTTTTTAAGAAAGATAAGGCTGTAGAAGTAGAGGTTCCGACACAGGTTCCTGCTCATATCGGTATCATCATGGATGGGAATGGCCGTTGGGCTAAAAAACGTATGCAACCGCGAGTCTTCGGACACAAGGCGGGCATGGAAGCATTGCAAACTGTGACCAAGGCAGCCAACAAACTGGGAGTTAAGGTTATTACAGTTTATGCTTTTTCTACGGAAAACTGGACCCGCCCTGATCAGGAAGTCAAGTTTATCATGAACCTTCCGGTAGAGTTTTATGACAATTATGTCCCGGAATTGCACGCAAATAATGTTAAGATTCAAATGATTGGGGAGACAGACCGCCTGCCTAAGCAAACCTTTGAAGCTTTAACCAAGGCTGAGGAATTGACTAAGAACAACACAGGATTGATTCTTAACTTTGCCCTCAACTATGGTGGACGTGCTGAGATTACACAGGCGCTTAAGTTGATTTCCCAGGATGTTTTAGATGCCAAAATCAATCCAGGTGACATCACAGAGGAATTGATTGGCAACTATCTCTTCACCCAGCATTTGCCTAAGGATGTACGAGATCCAGACTTGATTATCCGTACCAGTGGAGAATTGCGTTTGAGCAATTTCCTTCCATGGCAGGGAGCCTATAGTGAGCTCTATTTTACGGATACCTTATGGCCTGATTTTGACGAGGCAGCTTTGCAGGAAGCTATTCTTGCCTACAATCGTCGTCATCGCCGATTTGGAGGAGTTTAGGAGGAAATATGACACAGGATTTACAGAAAAGAACCTTGTTTGCAGGGATTGCACTGGCTATTTTTCTACCGATTTTAATGATTGGGGGCCTCTTGCTTCAGATAGCAATTGGAATCATAGCCATGCTAGCTATGCATGAACTTTTGAAGATGAGAGGTCTAGAGACCATGACTATGGAGGGTCTCCTGACCCTCTTTGCAACCTTTGCTTTGACCATTCCCTTGGAGAATTACCTGACTTTTCTACCAGTTGATGGGAATGTGGTTGCTTATAGTGTTTTGATTTCAATCATGTTAGGAACGACTGTTTTTAGCAAGTCTTATACGATTGAGGATGCTGTTTTCCCTCTTGCTATGAGTTTCTATGTAGGCTTTGGATTTAATGCTTTACTAGATGCTCGCGTTGCAGGTTTAGATAAGGCTCTATTGGCCTTGTGTATTGTCTGGGCTACCGACAGTGGTGCCTATCTTGCTGGGATGAACTTTGGGAAACGAAAATTAGCTCCGACAGTTTCTCCAAATAAAACCTTTGAGGGTGCCTTGGGTGGTATTTTAGGTGCTATTTTAGTAACCATCATCTTTATGATGTTTGACAGTACAGTTGCTCTTCCGTATGGAATTTACAAGATGTCAGTCTTTGCTATTTTCTTTAGCATTGCTGGACAATTTGGTGATTTACTAGAAAGTTCGATCAAGCGTCACTTTGGTGTCAAGGATTCTGGGAAATTTATTCCTGGACATGGTGGTGTTTTGGATCGTTTCGATAGTATGTTGCTTGTATTTCCAATTATGCACTTGTTTGGACTCTTTTAATCAAAAGACGGAGGAAATACTATGCTCGGAATTTTAACCTTTATTCTGGTTTTTGGGATTATTGTAGTGGTGCACGAGTTCGGACATTTCTACTTTGCCAAGAAATCAGGGATTCTAGTGCGTGAATTTGCCATCGGTATGGGACCCAAGATCTTTGCTCATATTGGCAAGGATGGAACGGCCTATACCATTCGAATCTTGCCTCTGGGAGGCTACGTTCGCATGGCCGGTTGGGGTGATGATACAACTGAAATCAAGACAGGAACTCCTGTCAGTTTGACGCTTACTGATGATGGTAAGGTTAAACGCATCAATCTCTCAGGTAAAAAATTGGATCAAACAGCTCTTCCTATGCAGGTGACCCAGTTTGATTTTGAAGACAAGCTCTTTATCAGGGGCTTGGTTCTGGAGGAAGAAAAAACATTTGCAGTGGATCACGATGCAACGGTTGTGGAAGCAGATGGAACTGAGGTTCGGATTGCTCCTTTAGATGTTCAATATCAAAATGCGACTATCTGGGGGAAACTCATTACTAATTTTGCAGGCCCTATGAACAACTTTATCTTAGGGGTTGTTGTTTTCTGGATTTTAATCTTCATGCAGGGTGGTGTCAGAGATGTCGATACCAACCAGTTCCATATTATGCCCCAAGGGGCCTTGGCTAAGGTGGGAGTACCAGAAACGGCACAAATTACCAAAATTGGCTCACATGAGGTTAGCAACTGGGAAAGTTTGATTCAGGCTGTGGAATCAGAAACCAAAGATAAGACAGCCCCGACCTTGGATGTGACTATTTCTGAAAAGGGTAGTGACAAACAAGTTACAGTTACACCCGAAGAAAGTCAAGGCCATTACCTTCTAGGTGTTCAACCGGGGATTAAGTCAGATTTTCTATCCATGTTTGTAGGTGGTTTTACAACTGCTGCTGACTCAGCCCTCCGAATTCTCTCAGAACTGAAAAATCTGATTTTCCAACCGGATTTGAACAAGCTAGGTGGACCTGTTGCCATCTTTAAGGCAAGTAGTGATGCTGCTAAAAATGGAATTGAGAATGTCTTGTACTTCTTGGCAATAATTTCCATCAATATTGGGATTTTTAATCTTATTCCGATTCCAGCCCTGGATGGTGGTAAGATTGTGCTCAATATCCTAGAAGCCATCCGCCGCAAACCATTGAAACAAGAAATTGAAACCTATGTCACCTTGGCCGGAGTGGTCATCATGGTTGTCTTGATGATTGCTGTGACCTGGAATGACATCATGCGACTCTTTTTTAGATAATCGAGGAATATTATGAAACAAAGTAAAATGCCTATCCCAACGCTTCGCGAAATGCCAAGCGATGCTCAAGTTATCAGCCACGCTCTTATGTTGCGAGCTGGTTATGTTCGCCAAGTTTCAGCAGGCGTTTATTCTTACCTACCACTTGCTAACCGTGTGATTGAAAAAGCTAAAAACATCATGCGCCAAGAATTCGACAAGATTGGTGCCGTTGAGATGTTGGCTCCTGCCCTTCTTAGTGCAGAATTGTGGCGCGAATCAGGTCGTTATGAAACTTATGGTGAAGACCTTTACAAACTAAAAAACCGTGAAAAATCAGACTTTATCCTAGGTCCAACTCACGAAGAAACCTTTACAGCTATTGTCCGTGATTCTGTTAAGTCTTACAAGCAATTGCCGCTTAACCTTTATCAAATCCAGCCTAAGTATCGTGATGAAAAACGCCCACGTAATGGACTACTCCGTACACGTGAGTTTATCATGAAAGATGCTTACAGTTTCCACGCTAACTATGATAGCTTGGACAGTGTTTACGATGAGTACAAGGCTGCTTATGAGCGTATTTTCACTCGTAGTGGTTTAGATTTCAAGGCTATCATCGGTGACGGTGGAGCCATGGGTGGTAAGGACAGCCAAGAATTTATGGCTATTACACCTGCTCGTACAGACCTTGACCGATGGGTTGTTTTGGACAAGTCAGTTACCTCATTTGATGAAATTCCTGCAGAAGTGCAAGAAGAAATCAAGGCAGAATTGCTTAAATGGATGGTTTCTGGTGAAGATACCATTGCTTACTCAAGTGAGTCTAGCTATGCTGCTAACTTGGAAATGGCAACAAACGAGTACAAACCAAGCAACCGTGTCGTTGCTGAAGAAGAAGTGACTCGTGTTGCAACACCAGATGTTAAAACAATCGATGAAGTTGCCGCCTTCCTCAACGTTCCAGAAGAACAAACGATTAAAACCCTCTTCTACATGGCAGACGGTGAGCTTGTTGCCGCCCTTCTAGTTGGAAATGATCAGCTTAATGAAGTTAAGTTGAAAAACCACTTGGGAGCAGATTTCTTTGACGTTGCTAGCGAAGAAGAAGTGGCGAATCTTGTTCAAGCAGGATTTGGTTCACTTGGCCCAGTTGGTTTGCCAGAGAATGTTAAAATCATTGCAGATCGTAAAGTGCAAGATGTTCGCAATGCAGTTGTGGGAGCTAACGAAGATGGCTATCACTTGACCGGTGTGAATCCAGGTCGTGATTTTACTGCAGAATATGTGGATATCCGTGAAGTTCGTGAGGGTGAGATTTCTCCAGACGGACAAGGTGTCCTTAACTTTGCGCGTGGTATCGAAATTGGTCACATTTTCAAACTCGGTACTCGCTATTCAGCAAGCATGGGAGCAGATGTTTTGGATGAAAATGGCCGTGCTGTGCCAATTATCATGGGATGTTACGGTATCGGTGTCAGTCGTCTCCTTTCAGCAGTGATGGAGCAACACGCTCGCCTCTTTGTTAACAAAACGCCAAAAGGTGAATACCGTTACGCTTGGGGAATCAACTTCCCTAAAGAATTGGCGCCATTTGATGTTCACTTGATCACTGTCAATGTTAAGGACGAAGAAGCGCAAGCCTTGACAGAAAAACTTGAAGCAAGCTTGATGGGTGCTGGTTACGAAGTCTTGACAGATGACCGCAATGAGCGTGTCGGTGTTAAATTTAGTGATAGCGACTTGATTGGTCTTCCAATCCGCATCACTGTTGGGAAGAAAGCGGCTGATGGCATCGTAGAAGTTAAAATCAAAGCGACTGGTGACACCATCGAAGTTCATGCAGATAACTTGCTTGAAACGCTTGAAATCCTCAGCAAGAAATAAAAACTATAATCAGAAGAAAAACAAGGAAAAAATGTAACTAGTTTTTACCTTGTTTTTTCTGTATAATGGGAAAAATGACTAGATAAAGAGGTAAATGTATGCTAAGATTTCCAAAGGATTTTGTCTGGGGATCCTCTACTTCTGGACCACAGACAGAAGGATGTGTAGCTGGTGACGGCAAGGGAGATAATCTCTGGGATTATTGGTACCAAGTGGAGCCAAATCGTTACTATAATGGGATTGGTCCAGATAAAACATCAACCTTTTATGAAAACTGGGAAAAGGATATTGAGCTACTGTTAGAAACTGGTCACACGGCCTTTCGGACTTCTATTCAGTGGTCACGGATTTTTCCACAAGGGCGTGGGAAAGTCAATTCTCAAGGTGTAGATTTTTACCGTAAGGTTTTTGAGGCTATTAAGGCTAAAGGGATTCGTCTTTTAGTCAATCTTTATCATTTTGATTTACCTTTTGCCCTTCAAGAGGATGGTGATGGTTGGGAAAATAAGGCGACTGTCTCAGCCTATGAAGACTATGCTCGTTTTTGTTTTGAGACTTATGGAGATTTAGTGGATCAATGGATTACCTTTAACGAGCCAATCGTTCCAGTAGAATTTGGATATTTTTACGATGCCCATTATCCACATAAGGTGGATGCAGAGGCAGCCGTTAAAGTAGCTTATCATACACAATTGGCCAGTAGTCGGGCGGTTAAGGCTTGTCATGAACTTTTGCCAGATTCCAAGATTGGGATTGTCTTAAACTTGACACCGGCTTATCCACGTAGCCAGCATCCTGCTGATGTCAAGGCAGCTCGCATTGCGGACCTTTTTCAAGCTCAATCTTTCTTAGATCCGTCCGTTTTGGGGACTTATCCACAGGAGTTGGTAGAAATCTTACATGAATATGGTCTCTTGCCTGATGCTACAGAGGAGGAGTTGAAGCTCATTCGTGACAATACTGTGGACTTCCTTGGTGTCAACTACTATCAACCTTTGCGTGTTATGGCGCCTCGATTTGCTAAGCATCCAGAGAGTCCACTCTTACCAGAACATTTTTACGAGCCTTATGTGATGCCTGGACGTAAAATCAATCCTCATCGTGGCTGGGAGATTTATGAGCAAGGGATTTATGACATTGCCCAAAATATCAAGGAAAATTATGGTAATATCGAGTGGATGTTGACAGAGAATGGTATGGGTGTTGAAGGAGAAGAAAAATTCCGTGAGAATGGAATGATTCAAGATGATTATCGTATTGACTTTGTAAAAGGTCATCTTCGTGAACTTCACCGTGCCATTGAAGACGGAGCCAATTGTAAGGGCTACTTGATTTGGACCTTTATCGATTGCTGGTCATGGCTCAATAGTTATAAAAATCGCTACGGTTTGGTCGAACTAGACTTGGAAACGCAAGAACGTCGTCTGAAAAAGTCAGGGCACTGGTTCAAGGAATTAAGCGATAATAATGGATTTTAAAAAGGACTTTGACTGATTATTCTAATTGGTCAGAGTTTTTTTAATTTCAGGAAGTTGATATGAACTATACCAATTTTTACTCTTGACAAGTGAAAGAAACAAGTATATACTGTTTTTGCTGATTCTATAAAAGAGGAATTAGACTATACCAATTTTAAGGAGAAAGCACAGCTGGTCTGTGTCGTATATACTATGTGTGGAATTGTTGGTGTTGTTGGAAACACAAATGCAACTGATATTTTGATTCAAGGGCTTGAAAAGCTCGAATACCGTGGCTATGATTCTGCGGGAATTTTTGTCCTAGGTGGTGCTGAAAATCACCTAGTCAAGGCTGTCGGTCGTATTGCAGAATTGTCTGCTAAGACAGCTGGTGTTGAGGGAATAACTGGTATCGGACATACTCGTTGGGCTACTCATGGAAAACCAACTGAAGACAATGCTCACCCACACCGTTCTGAGACAGAACGTTTTGTCTTGGTTCACAATGGGGTCATTGAAAACTACCTCGAAATCAAGGAAGAATACCTTGTAAGTCACCATTTCAAGGGGCAAACAGATACTGAAATCGCCGTTCACTTGATTGGAAAATTTGCGGAAGAAGATGGCTTGTCAGTGCTTGAAGCCTTCAAAAAAGCTCTTCACATCATCCGTGGTTCTTATGCCTTTGCCTTGGTTGACTCACAAGATCCTGAAGTCATCTACGTGGCTAAGAATAAATCACCACTTTTGATTGGTCTTGGGGAAGGCTATAACATGGTCTGCTCAGACGCCATGGCTATGATTCGTGAGACCAACCAGTACATGGAAATCCATGACCAAGAGTTGGTCATCGTCAAGGCTGATAGTGTAGAGGTTCAAGACTATGATGGTAATGGTCGTGAGCGTGCTAGCTATACTGCTGAGCTTGACTTGTCAGATATCGGTAAGGGAACTTACCCTTACTACATGCTAAAGGAAATTGACGAGCAACCAACGGTGATGCGTAAACTCATCCAAGCCTACACAGATGAGGCTGGTCAAGTTGTTGTAGACCCAGCTATTATCAAGGCCGTTCAAGACGCAGACCGCATCTACATTCTTGCAGCTGGAACATCTTACCACGCAGGATTTGCTTCTAAGAAGATGTTGGAAGAATTGACGGATACACCAGTTGAGCTTGGAATTTCATCTGAGTGGGGCTACGGTATGCCACTCCTCAGCAAGAAACCACTCTTCATCTTTATCAGCCAGTCTGGTGAAACAGCGGATAGCCGTCAGGTTTTGGTTAAGGCTAATGAAATGGGAATCCCAAGCTTGACAGTGACCAACGTTCCTGGTTCAACCCTTTCACGTGAAGCCAACCATACCATGCTCCTTCACGCAGGTCCTGAAATTGCCGTGGCATCAACTAAAGCCTATACAGCACAAATCGCAGCCCTTGCCTTCCTTGCAAAAGCAGTCGGAGAAGCAAATGGCAATGCCAAAGCGCAAGCCTTTGATTTGGTGCATGAGTTGTCAATTGTAGCTCAGTCTATCGAATCAACTCTTTCAGAGAAAGAAACCATCGAAGCCAAGGTTCGTGATCTTCTTGAAACAACTCGCAACGCCTTTTATATCGGACGTGGTCAAGATTACTATGTAGCCATGGAAGCAAGTCTCAAACTCAAAGAGATTTCTTACATCCAGTGTGAAGGCTTTGCGGCAGGAGAACTCAAGCACGGAACCATTGCCTTAATTGAAGAAGGAACACCTGTCTTGGCCCTTTTGTCAGATCCAGTCCTTGCCAACCATACTCGTGGAAATATCCAAGAGGTCGCAGCCCGTGGTGCCAAAGTCCTCACTATCGCAGAAGAAAATGTTGCCAAAGATACAGACGACATCGTTCTTACGACCGTCCACCCTTACCTCTCACCAATTTCAATGGTCGTACCAACACAATTGGTCGCTTACTTTGCAACCCTACACCGTGGTCTTGATGTGGATAAACCACGTAACCTTGCTAAATCAGTAACGGTAGAATAAGTTAAAAAAGTCTAGTTATCTAGGCTTTTTCTTGTGAGCAAATTGGTTGTTTGTACTCAATATTCGTGTTAGAATAATTTTTCAAATTGAAGAACAGAAATAGACAGGGAGAATTACTATGGTAGAATTGGGAATTTCGACATTTGGGGAAACAACGGAGCTTGAAGGAACTGGGCAGACTTACAGTCATGCTGAACGCATTCGTCAGTTGGTGGCAGAGATTGAACTGGCTGACAAGGTTGGTTTGGATGTGTATGGGATTGGCGAGCACCATCGAGAGGATTTTGCAGTATCAGCTCCAGAGATTGTCCTGGCAGCTGGGGCAGTCAATACCAAGAAAATCCGTTTGACCAGTGCAGTCAGCATTCTCTCGAGCATGGATTCGATTCGCTTGTTCCAACAGTATGCCACTATCGATGCTTTGTCAAATGGACGTGCGGAGATTATGGCCGGAAGGGGTTCTTTCACGGAATCTTTCTCCTTGTTTGGCTATGATTTGAAAGACTACGAAGCCCTCTTTGATGAGAAATTAGACTTGCTTCAGTTAGTCAATGAAAAGACAAAGCTAGACTGGAAAGGTCGATTGACCCAAACGATTGCTGGTAAAGAAGTTTATCCTCGTCCAGTTCAGGACAAATTACCCTTGTGGATAGCGACAGGTGGTCATGTCGAATCAACAGTGAAGATTGCTCAGGCAGGCTTACCGATTGTCTATGCCATTATTGGTGGGAACCCTCGTTATTTTAAAAAGTTGATTCAGGCTTATCGTGAGATTGGGAGCGAAGCGGGCCATGCTAGTCATGAACTAAAGGTTGGGGCTCATTCTTGGGGTTGGATTGCTGAAGATGGCGAGCAGGCTGTAAAAGATTATTTCCATCCGACCAAGCAAGTGGTGGATGCTATTTCCAAAGACCGTCCGCACTGGCAGGAATTGCGTTATGAGCAATATTTGGAGCAAGTTGGATCAAATGGTGCCATGTTTGTGGGCAATCCAGATCAAGTGGCAGAAAAATTGATTCGCATGATTGAGGATTTAGGATTGGACCGCTTCATGCTCCATCTACCGCTTGGTTCTATGCCTCATGAACAAGTCCTGAGAGCTATTGAACTTTTCGGAACGCAAGTGGCTCCAAAAGTACGGGCTTATTTTGCCATGAAAGAGGCTTAATAAAAAATCCTAATCAAGTTTATTATGACGACAAATATTGTATAAAAATCAATCCCCCGAGCGTTATGGCTTGGGGGATAGTTCTATAGGAGGGCTAGTTTAGTTCTCTTTTTTGTTTTTTAGCAAGAACCCGAGACCTAGAAGAGCAAGGAGACTAATTCCTGCAAGCAGGAGTTTGTGATCATTTTTGGTTCCTGTATTTGGTAGTTCAGCTTGTGAATCAGCTGTAGCTTGGTTAGGTTTATTTTCTGCATCAGATACTTTTGCATCTGGTTTTGCAGAATCAGGTTTAGTTTGTGGAGCTGGAGTTTGCTGTTCCGGTTTGACTACTCGGTTTGACATATTGTCTTGGCTGTTATTTTGACCGTGTTCTTGTTTTAAGCTAGAAAGATCAAATTCTGGTTTTTCTTCCACAGCTGGGGCAACGATAGCACCGCCTTGAGCGATTCGAAGAACAGTAGCTGTAAGGGCATTTAATTTCAAGCCTTTTTCGGTCCATTCAATTCCTTTCGGGTTGGCAATTCCTACTGGTCCTGCTTGGTTTTCATCTGCCAAAACTTCAGCATTTCTGAGGTGGTCGAAGGCAGTTCTCAAATTAAATTCGCGAGCTTTTTCGTCCGCATTGACAAAGACTGCGTAGATATCACCGTTTGGAGCAGTGATTTGGTAACCGATCACTACATCCTCTTTCTCCACACCATTTTGACCTGGGACAGTGATGAGGCGGATACGGTCTTTGATATCTTGAAGACTCTTAAGTCGGAAGGCATCTGTAGATTGACGAAGGGCAATCAAACCTTTCATATAGTCACGACTCTTGACATTTTCAGGATATACTTTTCCATCTGTAGCCTTAGTCCAGTCAAACTTGTTAATAGCATCGCTCGAATCGTAAGAGTCATGGATGAAGTAAGGATAGTCAAATGGGTTACCGTCCTTATCACGCAATAAGTGAGATTTGTTTGGTTGTTTGTCCTCTGCTACTGGAGTCTTGTAGGCTGGGTCACGGAATTGTTTAGTACGTCCGTATTCCTGACCAGAGTGGATAAATGGAGTTCCTTGAGCTGTCAAGACCATGAGATTTCCAAGTCGCAAACGACGATGGATTTCAGCATAGTTCTCAGCCTTGCTTGGGTCTTTTTTGATAGATTGGGCGATGATGTCAAAGAGGGTCAAGTTATCATGGGCTGCGATGTACTGGATAACATCTCCGGGACTATCTGCTTCAAAGTTGGTTGGTTGAGCAATGAGATTTTTAAAGATGGTGTTGATATCACGCTTGCCACCTGTGATAAAGGCAGGTTGACCTTCGTTTGGATAACCAGACTTGAGGTTGTTACGGATGTCATCTGAAAAGACAGCGACAGTATCAGTATGTTTCATCCAATCTTGGTCAGCAGCTTTAGTAGGCATATTTTCATCACCAGCATAGGTTCTCCAACCTTCACCAAGCATGATGAGGTTTGGATTGAGGGCGCGTGCAGCCTTGTACGCTTCTTCGATAGAAGCTGCATCATGGTCTCCCATCATATCGAAGCGGAATCCATCCACTTTGTAGGTATCAACTAGATATTTGATAGAGTCAACTAGGAGTCGTTTGGTCATATGGTGGGTTGTCCCCAAGCGTCCACCACCAAAGCTAGTGCGAGGTGTCCCATCAGCATCCATAAAGTGGTAGTAGTTTGGCTCTAAATCTTCAAAGATATCGACCTTGGCTGTATGGTTATACACTACATCTAGGATAGCTCCCATACCACGTTTGTGGATCTCGTTGATGAGGTTTTTAAATTCTGCGATTCGTTTTTCTGGATTTTTAGGATCGCTTGAATACATACCAGTCAAGGAGAAGTAGTTTTGAGGATCATATCCCCAGTTATAGTTGCTGTTGCTTGAAGCGTAGTCAGACAAGCGTTCATGGTTTTTCAATTCATTGACAAAGTAGTAAGACAAGACTGGAAGGAGCTGGATGTGGGTTACACCCAAGTCTTTGAGATAGTCTAGTTTTTCAATAAATGCTTCAAAGGTACCAAATGGTTTGGTTAAGTCTTTTGCAATGGCAGGATCTGAAGTAAAGTCACGCACATGAGCTTCGTAGATAACGGCATCTTCACGAGTCTTGAAATTGTGAATCTTACCATAAGTCAAGTCTTGAGGTCCGAGTTTGGCTGGATCTACAAAGGCGGCTTTAGCCACTTTATGGGCATCGTCAATCTTAGCATCGTCACTATTCCAAGCAGCGAGGGACTTAGCGTAAGGATCGAGTGCAAGAACAGTTTTACCTTGACGTTCGATTTGGTATTGATAATAGTATCCAGTGAAATCTGTGATTCCGAGTTTGTTTGTGCTATCTAGAGTTTGTTTCCAAGTTCCTCTTTCCCCTTTTTCAAGAGCGACAGTTCCAACCACTTTTTCAGGGTTATTCTTGTCGTAGACAACGACAGAAACCTTGTCAGCACTTGGTGACCAAAGGGTTAAATCAACTTGTTTTCCTTCTTCTTTTAGGTCAGCTCCAAGTTTGCCATCATAACTGTAAGTCTCATCTTTCAGACGCCAGCTTGTTTTGGTAGTGAATTGGTCAGCGTTGTAGCTCACGGTATAAGGATGTTTTGTGTCCGAGAAATCTCCACTGTAGGTCACTTTCTTACCAGCTTCATCGATTGCAACATCGGTGATAGCTACTTTATTTCCTAGGTGATTAGTGATGTTGGAGTGTTTGAGGATATCCTCTTTTTTAGCACCGACAAGTGTTGAAAAACTACTCTCAATGCTAGAAGTGCCTACGTGTTGGGCTCCTGTCATACGGATATCATGGACATAGTATGGATTTGTGTAAATCGATTCATCATCGTCTTTTAGGAAAATTTGGCTATGATTTTTTAAATCTGTGAACTTATAATCTTCTTTACGGATTTTCACATCGTCTCCTTGTTTGTTTCTGTCTAGTAATAAAAATCCAAGGTCTTTAGCTGCATCTTTGAGTGGAATATCGATATAGCGACCATATTTGCCTGTAGCCGTAAAATCTGTTCCGTTAGGCCATTCACCACTACTTGGATTTTTCACATCTCCCCAGTACCAGAGAGATTTCTTGTCATAGTTGCCATCTGTACGGTAGTAGTTGACGCGAATAGTTCCTGCAGGTTGTGGCTCGTAAGAGAAAACCTTGTGTTCTTGGTCCAACCAAGCCTCATTCATATTTGGTGCCAGTTTTTCTATCGATTTATCGCCGGTTAGATTTTTCCCAGCTGTATTATTGATGAGGAAGCTAATTTTCTTGGCTTGTTCTCCCTTTAATTTGACATCTAGGTAGTAGCCATAGTCGTCTTTTTTGGCATCCTTAAAGGACAAGGCTCCGTTAGGCCAGTTTTCAGATGGTTTTTCAACATCGTCCCAAGTCCATAGTCCTTGAGCATCCTTGTTTTCTTCAGGAAGCTTTTTGACATGGATACGGAAGTAGTTGTCTTCTATTGGTTCTTCTGCCTTAGTTTCAGTCGTTACTGGACTCGTAGAAGTAGTTGGTTCACTTGAACGATCTTGTCCGGTTTGTGGGGCTGAATCGGCGGGAGTTGCAGCAGGAGTAGTTGGCTCTGTTGCAGGTTTTTCTTCTGTTTTCTTTAGGGAAGCGTTTGCACTATCGGGTGAAGAAAAATCGCTTTCGTTCTTGCCAGCGATGTTTGTTGCATCAGTAAGAGGTTGAGTAAGGGAGGTCGTATTTCTGTTGCTGGGTTCGTTAGTGGTTGGTGTATTTTCGTTTGCTGAGATAGTTGGTGTAGCCATGGCAAGCAGAATAAGGCTTGCTCCAATAAGGACAGAACCAGTTCCATTTTTGAGGGAACGGATACTGTAAACCATTTTTTTCTCAGTGTGAGATGGTATTTTTCTCATAATGATTCTCCAATCAATGAATTTCTCTATCAGTATAGCACTTAGTAAAATAAGATGCAAGCGTTTTCCTAAAATTAAAATAAAAGAAAAAATCGCAACAAATTTTGTTACGATTAAGCCAGTATTTCTTATAGGAAAAGATTTTGTCAAAAAATCGTTAATCCCCTTGAAAAATCTAGCTAAATAGGGTATAATATGAATAATCATTTGTCGTAGGTTTTGTCTGAAATATTGTCCAGACAAGGCTCACAGCAGTTAAATCTTCTGAAGAAGTCAGATTTAGCTGCTCTTTTTGTGCTTTTTTTCAGGATTTCGCGTGTTTGTAACAAAGACTTAAAGATTCTGAAAATTCATCAAAAGGACACGGTGATAGGGGTTTTAAAAACCATATGACGATTAGAAAAGCCTGATTGACAAGGCTTGGAACTTATTTACAAAGGAGAATCATCTTGGCAGGACATGACGTTCAATACGGGAAACATCGTACCCGTCGTAGTTTTTCAAGAATCAAAGAAGTTCTTGACTTACCAAATTTGATTGAAATTCAAACTGACTCATTCAAAGATTTCCTAGACCATGGTCTTAAGGAAGTGTTTGAAGATGTATTGCCAATTTCAAACTTCACAGACACAATGGAGTTGGAATTTGTTGGATATGAAATCAAGGAACCAAAATATACGCTAGAAGAAGCTCGTATTCACGATGCTAGCTACTCAGCACCAATTTTTGTAACCTTCCGCTTGATCAATAAAGAAACAGGCGAAATCAAAACCCAAGAAGTTTTCTTTGGTGATTTCCCAATCATGACTGAAATGGGTACTTTCATCATCAATGGTGGTGAACGTATCATCGTATCTCAGTTGGTCCGCTCACCAGGTGTTTACTTTAACGATAAAGTTGATAAAAACGGTAAAGTGGGCTACGGTTCAACTGTTATCCCTAACCGTGGAGCTTGGTTGGAACTTGAAAGTGACTCAAAAGATATCGCCTACACTCGTATCGACCGTACTCGTAAGATTCCATTTACGACCTTGGTTCGTGCTCTTGGTTTCTCAGGTGATGATGAAATCTTTGATATCTTTGGTGATAGCGAATTGGTTCGTAATACTGTTGAAAAAGATATCCACAAGAATCCAATGGACTCTCGTACAGACGAAGCCTTGAAAGAAATTTACGAACGCCTTCGTCCAGGTGAGCCTAAGACTGCTGAAAGCTCACGTAGCTTGCTTGTAGCTCGTTTCTTTGACCCACGTCGTTATGACTTGGCAGCTGTCGGTCGTTACAAAATCAATAAAAAACTCAATGTTAAAACACGTTTGCTTAACCAAACTATTGCTGAGCCATTGGTAGACCCTGAAACAGGCGAAATCTTGGTAGAAGCTGGAACAGTCATGACTCGTAGCGTGATTGAAAGTATTGAAAGCCATTTGGATGGCGACTTGAACAAGATTGTCTACATTCCAAATGATGCAGCCGTTGTGACTGAGCCAGTTGTTCTTCAAAAATTCAAGGTTGTTGCTCCAACTGATCCAGACCGTGTTGTAACTATTATTGGTAATGCTAATCCAGATGACAAGGTTCGTATCGTCACTCCTGCAGATATCCTTGCTGAGATGAGCTACTTCCTCAACTTAGCTGAAGGACTTGGCCGTGTAGATGATATCGACCACCTTGGAAACCGTCGTATCCGTGCGGTTGGTGAATTGCTTGCCAACCAAGTACGTCTTGGACTTTCTCGTATGGAACGTAATGTCCGTGAACGTATGTCTGTTCAAGATAACGAAGTCTTGACACCACAACAAATTATTAATATCCGTCCTGTAACAGCTGCGGTTAAAGAATTCTTTGGTTCATCACAGTTGTCACAGTTCATGGACCAACACAACCCACTTTCTGAGTTGTCCCACAAACGCCGTTTATCAGCCTTAGGACCTGGTGGTTTGACACGTGACCGCGCTGGATATGAAGTCCGTGACGTGCACTACACTCACTACGGTCGTATGTGTCCAATTGAGACACCTGAAGGACCTAACATCGGTTTGATCAATAACTTGTCATCTTACGGACACTTGAACAAATATGGTTTTGTTCAAACACCATACCGTAAAGTTGACCGTGAAACAGGTGTTGTTACGAACGAAATCGTTTGGTTGACAGCCGATGAAGAAGATGAATTTACTGTAGCGCAGGCTAACTCTCGCCTCAATGAAGATGGAACTTTTGCTGAAAAAGTTGTCATGGGACGTCACCAAGGGGTCAACCAAGAGTATCCAGCTAATGTTGTTGACTATATGGACGTATCACCAAAACAGGTAGTTGCCGTTGCGACAGCATGTATTCCTTTCTTGGAAAACGATGACTCCAACCGTGCCCTCATGGGAGCCAACATGCAACGTCAGGCTGTGCCATTGATTAATCCTAAAGCACCTTACGTTGGTACTGGTATGGAATATCAGGCAGCCCACGATTCAGGAGCTGCTGTGATTGCTCAGTATGACGGTAAAGTTACCTATGCAGATGCTGACAAGGTAGAAGTTCGTCGTGAAGATGGTTCATTGGATGTTTACCACATCCAAAAATTCCGTCGTTCAAACTCAGGTACTGCTTACAACCAACGCACTCTCGTAAAAGTTGGTGATGCCGTTGAAAAAGGCGATTTCATCGCTGACGGACCTTCTATGGAAAATGGAGAAATGGCGCTTGGACAAAACCCAATCGTTGCCTACATGACTTGGGAAGGTTACAACTTCGAGGATGCTGTTATCATGAGCGAACGCTTGGTGAAAGATGATGTCTACACATCTGTCCACCTTGAAGAATACGAATCAGAAACGCGCGATACAAAGCTTGGGCCTGAAGAAATTACTCGTGAAATTCCAAACGTTGGTGAAGATGCCCTTAAAGACCTTGACGAAATGGGTATTATCCGTATCGGTGCTGAGGTTAAAGAAGGTGATATCCTTGTAGGTAAAGTAACACCTAAGGGGGAGAAAGACCTTTCAGCTGAAGAACGTCTCTTGCACGCTATCTTTGGAGACAAGTCACGTGAAGTTCGTGATACTTCTCTTCGTGTACCACACGGTGCCGATGGTGTCGTTCGTGATGTTAAGATCTTTACACGTGCAAATGGAGATGAGTTGCAATCAGGTGTCAACATGCTGGTTCGCGTCTACATCGCTCAAAAACGTAAGATCAAGGTCGGAGATAAGATGGCCGGACGTCACGGAAATAAAGGGGTTGTCTCTCGTATCGTTCCTGTAGAAGACATGCCTTACCTTCCAGATGGAACTCCAGTCGATATCATGTTGAACCCACTTGGGGTGCCATCACGTATGAATATCGGTCAGGTTATGGAGCTCCACCTTGGTATGGCGGCTCGTACTCTTGGTATTCACATCGCAACACCAGTCTTTGACGGAGCAAGTTCTGAAGACCTCTGGTCAACTGTTAAAGAAGCTGGTATGGATAGCGATGCCAAAACAATCCTTTACGATGGACGTACGGGTGAACCATTTGATAACCGTGTTTCTGTTGGAGTCATGTACATGATCAAACTCCACCACATGGTTGACGATAAATTGCACGCGCGTTCAGTCGGACCTTACTCAACCGTTACCCAACAACCACTCGGAGGTAAAGCTCAGTTTGGTGGACAGCGTTTCGGTGAGATGGAGGTTTGGGCTCTTGAAGCTTACGGTGCGTCAAATGTCCTTCAAGAAATCTTGACTTACAAGTCTGACGATATCAACGGACGTTTGAAAGCTTATGAAGCTATTACAAAAGGAAAACCAATTCCAAAACCAGGTGTTCCAGAATCCTTCCGAGTTCTTGTCAAAGAATTGCAATCTCTTGGTCTTGACATGCGAGTCCTTGACGAAGATGATCAAGAAGTGGAACTTCGTGACTTGGATGAAGGAATGGACGAAGATGTCATCCACGTAGATGACCTTGAAAAAGCCCGCGAAAAAGCAGCACAAGAGGCTAAAGCAGCCTTTGAAGCTGAAGAAGCTGAGAAAGCAACAAAAGCGGAAGCAACAGAAGAAACTGCTGAATAAGAATAAGCAGTTCACTTAGAATAGAAAGGGAAGAAATAGTGGTTGATGTAAATCGTTTTAAAAGTATGCAAATCACCCTAGCTTCTCCAAGCAAAGTCCGTTCATGGTCTTATGGAGAAGTCAAAAAACCTGAAACAATCAATTACCGTACCTTGAAACCAGAACGTGAAGGACTATTTGATGAAGTTATCTTTGGTCCTACAAAAGACTGGGAATGTGCTTGTGGTAAGTACAAACGCATTCGTTACAGAGGAATTGTTTGTGACCGTTGTGGGGTTGAAGTAACGCGTACAAAAGTTCGTCGTGAGCGTATGGGGCACATTGAGTTGAAAGCTCCTGTATCTCACATCTGGTACTTCAAGGGGATTCCAAGCCGTATGGGCTTGACCCTTGATATGAGCCCTCGTGCCCTCGAGGAAGTTATCTACTTTGCAGCTTATGTGGTGATTGATCCTAAGGATACACCACTTGAGCACAAGTCTATCATGACAGAGCGCGAATACCGTGAGCGCTTGCGTGAGTATGGTTATGGATCATTCGTTGCCAAGATGGGTGCCGAAGCTATCCAAGACCTTCTAAAACAAGTAGATCTTGAAAAAGAAATTGCTGAACTCAAAGAAGAGTTGAAAACAGCTACTGGACAAAAACGTGTCAAAGCTATCCGTCGTTTGGATGTTTTGGATGCCTTTTACAAGTCTGGAAACAAACCTGAATGGATGATTCTCAACATCCTTCCAGTTATTCCACCAGATCTTCGTCCAATGTTGCAGTTGGATGGTGGCCGTTTTGCCTCATCTGACTTGAACGACCTTTACCGCCGTGTTATCAACCGTAACAACCGTTTGGCTCGCTTGCTTGAGTTGAATGCACCAGGTATCATCGTTCAAAATGAGAAGCGTATGCTTCAAGAAGCGGTTGACGCTTTGATTGACAATGGTCGTCGTGGTCGTCCAATCACAGGACCAGGTAGCCGTCCACTTAAATCATTGAGTCACATGCTTAAAGGTAAACAAGGACGCTTCCGTCAAAACTTGCTCGGTAAACGTGTTGACTTCTCAGGACGTTCCGTTATCGCCGTTGGTCCAACTCTTAAGATGTACCAATGTGGTGTGCCACGTGAAATGGCGATTGAGCTCTTTAAACCATTCGTGATGCGTGAAATCGTCGCTCGTGACATCGTGCAAAACGTTAAAGCTGCTAAACGCTTGGTGGAACGCGGAGATGAGCGTATCTGGGATATTCTTGAAGAAGTAATCAAAGAACACCCAGTGCTTCTTAACCGCGCACCGACCCTTCACCGTTTGGGTATCCAAGCCTTCGAGCCAGTCTTGATTGATGGTAAGGCCCTTCGCTTGCACCCACTTGTCTGTGAAGCCTACAATGCCGACTTTGACGGGGACCAAATGGCCATCCACGTACCGCTTTCAGAAGAAGCCCAAGCAGAAGCTCGTATCTTGATGCTCGCTGCTGAGCATATCTTGAACCCGAAAGATGGTAAACCAGTTGTTACTCCATCTCAGGACATGGTTTTGGGTAACTACTACTTGACCATGGAAGAAGCTGGTCGTGAAGGTGAAGGAATGGTCTTCAAAGACCGTGACGAAGCGGTTATGGCTTACCGTAATGGTTATGTTCATCTCCACTCACGTGTTGGTATCGCAACAGACAGCCTCAACAAGCCTTGGACAGAAGAGCAAAAACACAAGGTCTTGCTTACAACAGTTGGTAAAATCCTCTTCAACGACATCATGCCAGAGGGTCTACCATACTTGCAAGAACCAAACAATGCTAACTTGACAGAAGGCGTTCCAGCTAAATACTTCTTGCCACTTGGTGGAGATATCAAGGAAGCTATCAGCAATCTTGAACTTAACCCTCCATTCAAGAAGAAAAACCTTGGAAATATCATCGCTGAAATCTTCAAACGTTTCCGTACGACAGAAACTTCTGCCCTACTTGACCGTATGAAGAACCTCGGTTACCACCACTCAACTCTTGCAGGATTGACAGTGGGTATTGCCGATATCCCAGTCGTTGATGACAAGGCTGAAATCATTGAAGAATCACACAAACGTGTAGAACAAATCACAAAACAATTCCGTCGTGGTATGATTACAGACGACGAGCGTTACAATGCTGTTACAGCTGAATGGCGTGCTGCCCGTGAAAAACTTGAGAAACGTTTGATTGCCAACCAAGATCCTAAGAACCCAATCGTTATGATGATGGACTCTGGAGCCCGTGGTAATATCTCAAACTTCTCACAGCTTGCCGGTATGCGTGGTCTGATGGCTGCTCCGAACGGACGTATCATGGAATTGCCAATCCTTTCAAACTTCCGCGAAGGTTTGTCGGTATTGGAAATGTTCTTCTCAACTCACGGTGCCCGTAAAGGTATGACTGATACGGCCCTTAAGACAGCCGACTCAGGTTACTTGACTCGTCGTTTGGTTGACGTTGCCCAAGACGTTATCATCCGTGAGGATGACTGTGGAACTGACCGTGGTCTCTTGATCCGCTCTATCGCCGAAGGAAAAGAGATGATCGAGTCTCTCGAAGAGCGTCTCAACGGTCGTTACACTAAGAAAACTGTTAAACATCCAGAAACTGGTGCAGTTATCATCGGTCCAAATGAGTTGATTACAGAAGATAAGGCACGTGAAATTGTCAATGCTGGTGTGGAAGAAGTCACTATCCGCTCTGTATTTACATGTAACACTCGTCATGGTGTCTGCCGTCACTGTTATGGGATCAACTTGGCGACTGGTGATGCGGTTGAGGTTGGTGAAGCAGTTGGTACAATCGCTGCCCAATCTATCGGGGAACCTGGTACACAGCTTACAATGCGTACCTTCCACACGGGTGGGGTTGCCTCAAATACCGATATTACTCAGGGTCTTCCTCGTGTCCAAGAAATCTTTGAAGCCCGCAATCCTAAAGGGGAAGCGGTTATCACAGAGGTTAAAGGACAAGTTACAGCTATCGAAGAAGATGCATCAACTCGCACCAAGAAAGTCTTTGTTAAGGGTGAAACTGGCGAAGGGGAATACGTCGTTCCATTTACCGCTCGTATGCGTGTAGAAGTTGGAGACCAAGTAGCGCGTGGTGCTGCTCTTACAGAAGGTTCTATCCAACCAAAACGTCTCCTTGCAGTCCGTGATGTCTTGTCAGTTGAAACTTACCTTCTTGGTGAAGTACAAAAAGTTTACCGTAGCCAAGGGGTAGAAATCGGTGACAAACACATCGAGGTAATGGTTCGTCAAATGATCCGTAAAGTCCGTGTCATGGATCCAGGTGACACAGATCTTCTCATGGGTACCCTCATGGATATCAATGACTTTACAGATGCTAACAAAGATGTCCTTATCTCAGGTGGAGTTCCAGCGACAGGTCGCCCAGTCCTTATGGGAATTACCAAAGCCTCACTTGAAACAAATAGTTTCTTGTCAGCGGCTTCCTTCCAGGAAACAACTCGTGTCCTTACAGATGCAGCTATCCGTGGTAAGAAAGACCATCTCCTTGGACTTAAAGAAAATGTTATCATCGGTAAGATCATCCCAGCTGGTACTGGTATGGCCCGTTACCGTAACCTTGAACCACATGCTGTCAACGAAGAAGAATACCTTAATCCTCCAGTAGAGGAAGAAGGAAATGAAGAAACAACAGAAGTAGTTGTGGATACTGCCGTTGAAACTGTGGAAGAAACAGTAGAATAAAAGAGAACGAGAGAGCCTTCGGGTTCTCTTTCGCTTTTCTGAAAACTTTCTCCATTTTTCCATGAAATGTGGTAAAATAATACTCAATGAAAATCAAAGAGCAAACTAGGAAACTAGCCGTAGGTTGCTCAAAGCACTGCTTTGAGGTTGTAGATAGAACTGACGAAGTCAGCTCAAAACACTGTTTTGAGGTTGTGGATAGAACTGACGAAGTTAGCTCAAAACACTGTTTTGAGGTTGTGGATAGAACTGACGAAGTCAGTAACCATACCTACGGCAAGGCGACGTTGACGTGGTTTGAAGAGATTTTCGAAGAGTATAAAAGAAAGAAGCTGACAAAGGAGACAGGTATGGAACAAACATTTTTTATCATTAAACCAGACGGTGTAAAAAGAGGGCTAGTGGGTGAAGTGTTGAAACGCATCGAACAACGTGGATTTACAATCGAAAAATTGGAGTTGAGTTCACAGGTTTCAGAAGAGTTAATTGATCAGCACTATCAGGACTTGGTTGGTCAAAGTTTTTACCCACCGATTCGTGAATTTATGACTTCAGGACCGGTTCTTGTAGGTATCATTTCTGGTCCCAAAGTAATTGAAACTTGGCGGACTATGATGGGTGCGACTCGTCCAGAAGAAGCTTTACCAGGAACTATTCGAGGTGATTTTGCAAAAGCTGCTGGAGAAAATGAGGTTATCCAAAATGTTGTACATGGTTCAGATTCAGAAGAGTCAGCTAAGCGCGAAATTGCTCTTTGGTTTGACGGAAAGTAGTAAAAGTTTGATGTAAGGGTTACTTGCATCAAACTTTTTTACATTTTAGAGTAGAAAACTGACAGTTGAGAAATATTCTAGCAATGATGAGAATTTCTAGCTTATAATAAGAGCAAGTAAGGGAGGAAGAATGATGGAAAGAATGAAAAAGCAAATTAGAGTTTTGTTATTGCTGACGTTTTTTGGTCTTAGTAGCTGTTCTTGTTTAAGTTTATCGACTTGGGCCTTGATGTTAAATCAAAACTGCTTCTATTATTTAGTTGGCATGTTGCTCCTTGCCAGTATTGGTGCAGGGTTAAACTACTATAGAGGGCAGGGAAATCAATCTTATTCAGTTTTTAAGGAAGATAAGCAACAATTCTTGTATAGCCTGTTGCTATTGGTAAATGTTTTGGGTTTAGCTTTAATTGTCATAGAACATATCCTTGCAGGAAATACATCCGTAGAAGGGTTTGTGGAAGCCTTTCTACCGAGTTTCTTTTTCTTATTTGGTATTGATTTGTTAGTTTTTCTGCCAATTCAGAAGTATGTATATGGCTTGAAAAAGATTTTGGGTAAGAAGGAAATGTGTTTTATTAGTGGACTAGTTATTTTAATCATTCTTAGAAATCCCTGGTCAATATTATCCATGACCTTTTATATTGCCTTGGGAATGTTTTTCTTAAGATTGTTGGTGCCAAAAGTTATTCGCTGGGAAGTTTCATTTTATAGCCACTTGATGAGAGATATCTTGTTAGTTGTCTTCTTGCTGTTTCTATTTTAAAGGTAAAAGAAGAGATGTCCAAGTTTTACAACTTGTAATATGGAATTCATAGATAATATCTCGACAAAGGACAACTTTTTGGTATAATAGAAACATGTACACTAAAAACGAAGAAGAGTTGCAGTGCCTAGGTGAACGTTTGGGCTGTTTATTAGAAAAGAATGATGTCTTAATTCTAACTGGAGAACTTGGAGCAGGCAAAACGACCTTTACAAAAGGTCTTGCTAAAGGGTTACAGATTACTCAGATGATTAAGAGTCCAACCTATACTATTGTGAGGGAGTATGAAGGTCGTCTTCCTCTTTATCATTTAGATGTTTATCGTATAGAGGGGGATGCTGATTCTATTGATTTAGATGAGTTTCTCTTTGGTGGCGGCGTGACTGTCATCGAGTGGGGACATCTTTTAGGTGATGCCTTACCAGATACTTATTTAGAATTGGAAATTCTAAAAGAAGAAGACGGTCGCAGGCTGAATTTCCAAGCAAAGGGTTTACGTGCAGAAAAACTCTTAGAGGAGCTTCAACATGGAGTATGAGTTACTCATTAGAGAAGCAGAACCTGATGATGCTGCTGAGTTAGTGACATTTTTAAATCGTGTCAGTCTAGAAACAGATTTTACCAGTCTGGACAGGGATGGTATTTTGATGACAGATACTGAGATGGAGTTGTTTTTGGATAAACAGGCTCACTCGGAAAATCAAATCATTTTACTTGCCTTGCTGAATGATGAAATTGCTGGTCTTGTAAATATTACAGCTGACCAGCGCAAGAGAGTCCGTCATATCGGTGATCTCTTCATTGTGATTGGAAAAAGATATTGGAATAATGGCTTGGGAAGTTTTTTGTTAGAAGAAGCGATAGAGTGGGCACAAGCAAGTGGCATTTTGCGTCGTCTCCAACTGACTGTCCAAACTCGTAATCAAGCTGCAGTTCATTTATATCAAAAGCATGGCTTTGTAATTGAAGGTAGACAAGAGCGCGGTGCGTACATAGAAGAAGGGAAATTTATAGATGTTTACCTGATGGGTAGACTGATAGATTGATAGAAATATGGTTAAAAAAATTATTGGAATGGTGCTAGCTTTTCTAGCTGTGACAGTTTTGGGTGTGGGTGTTTTTGCTTATACCATTTATCAACAAGGTACAGAAACTTTATCAAGAACTTATAAAAAAATTGGTGAAGAAACCAATGTTATTGAGGCGACTGAACCCTTAACGATCCTTTTAATGGGAGTTGATACTGGAAATATGGAACGAACTGACCCTTGGGAGGGAAATAGTGATTCCATGATTCTCTTGACGGTTAATCCGCACACGAAAAAGACAACGATGTTGAGTTTGGAACGTGATATCTTGACTAAAATTCAGCATAAAGATGGTCAGATTGAGGAAGCAAAACTAAACGCTGCATATGCGGGTGGAGGTGCAGAATTAGCTATCTCAACTATTCAGAAAATGATGAATATTCATATCGATCGTTACGTTATGGTGAATATGCAGGGGCTGCAACAATTGGTTGATGCAGTTGGCGGGGTGACTGTAAATAATACACTCGGTTTTCCAATTTCGATTACTGACCAGGAAGAATTTAATAAAATTTCCATTGGTGTTGGACAGCAAACTCTAAATGGTGAAGAAGCTCTTGTTTATTCTCGCATGCGCTACCAGGACCCAGAAGGGGACTACGGACGTCAGAAGCGTCAGCGTGAAGTCATTCAAAAGGTTGTTGAAAAAGTTCTTAGCTTGAATAGTGTTACTCACTATCAGTCTATCTTAAAAGCCCTAAGTACCAATATGCAGACCAACATTGATTTATCAGCGAAAAGTATTCCACAATTACTTGGTTATCAAGATTCCTTCAAGAATATTGAAACACATCAATTGCGTGGAGAAGATGCGGAACTGCAGGGGATTTCTTACCAGATTGTTACAACTGAGCATATGTTAGAAATGCAAAATCTATTGAGAACTTCACTTGATAAACCGAAGGTGACAGAGTTAGATACAAATGCAGTCTTATATGAAAATGTTCTCGGAAATCAAAATGGTATCGGTTTGGGAACAGGTACGATTACTAGTACAAGAAATCAAGAAGATGTAGAATAATCTAATTTATAGTTGAAATCGTGGGAAATTTCCTGCGATTTTTTCAAAAAAGTACGAATAGATAGGTAGGAGGAAACATGAAAGCAGAAATCATTGCTGTTGGAACAGAGATTTTGACAGGACAGATTGTCAATACCAATGCTCAGTTTTTATCAGAAAAACTAGCAGAGATTGGGGTAGACGTATATTTTCAGACGGCTGTAGGAGACAATGAAGCTCGTCTCTTATCCCTGCTTAAGATTGCCAGTCAACGTAGCAGTCTGGTGATTTTGACAGGTGGTTTGGGGCCAACTGAGGACGATCTAACCAAACAAACCCTAGCTAAATTTTTAGGGAAAGAATTAGTCTTCGATCCTCAGGCGCAGGAGAAGTTGGATGTCTTTTTTGCCCAGAGACCAGACTATGCCCGAACACCGAATAATGAAAGACAAGCTCAACTTGTAGAAGGGGCGACTCCACTACCAAACGAAACAGGACTGGCTGTGGGGGGAATATTGGAAGTCGATGGAGTGAACTATGTCGTCCTTCCCGGTCCACCAAGTGAATTAAAACCCATGGTTTTAAACCAACTTCTACCTAAGTTGATGACAGGGAGTAAGCTATATTCCCGCGTTCTTCGTTTCTTTGGGATTGGCGAAAGTCAGTTGGTTACGATTTTGTCTGATTTGATTGATAATCAAACAGATCCGACCTTGGCCCCTTATGCTAAGACAGGAGAAGTCACTCTGCGTCTGTCAACAAAGGTTAGCAGTCAAGAAGAGGCGAATCAAACGCTGGATATCTTGGAAAATCAAATCTTGGACCACCAGACTTTCGAAGGAATTTCTTTACGAGATCTTTGTTATGGTTATGGGGAAGAAACTAGTTTAGCTAGTATTGTGGTAGAAGAACTGAAAAAGCAAGGGAAAACCATCACGGCTGCAGAGAGTTTGACGGCAGGTCTTTTCCAAGCTACTGTAGCTGATTTTTCAGGAGCTTCAAGTATATTTAAGGGTGGTTTCGTGACCTATAGCTTGGAGGAAAAATCAAAGATGTTGGATATTCCTGTCAAGGATTTGGAAGAGAACGGTGTGGTGTCTGAATTTACAGCTCAGAAGATGGCTGAGCAGGCGCGAAGCAAGACCCAGTCAGATTTTGGCCTTAGTTTGACTGGAGTGGCAGGACCAGATAGCCTAGAAGGGCACCCAGCTGGGACAGTCTTCATAGGCTTGGCTCAAGAGCATGGAACTGAAGTCATCAAGGTTAATATTGGAGGCAGAAGTCGAGCAGATGTACGGCACATTGCGGTTATGCATGCCTTTAACCTAGTTCGCAAGGCTTTATTAAGTGACTAACTTTTGATATAATAGTAGATAGGTCTGAGGACCATTAGAATGTAGGAGAATAGAATGGCGAAAAAACCAAAAAAATTAGATGAAATTTCAAAAAAATTCGGGGCAGAACGTGAAAAAGCCTTGAATGATGCTCTTAAATTGATTGAGAAAGACTTTGGTAAGGGTTCAATCATGCGTTTGGGTGAACGTGCCGAGCAAAAGGTGCAAGTGATGAGCTCAGGTTCTTTGGCTCTTGACATTGCCCTTGGTTCAGGTGGTTATCCTAAGGGACGTATCATTGAAATCTACGGACCAGAGTCATCTGGTAAGACGACGGTTGCTCTTCATGCAGTTGCACAAGCGCAAAAAGAAGGTGGTATTGCAGCCTTTATCGATGCGGAACATGCCCTCGATCCAGCTTATGCTGCGGCCCTTGGTGTTAACATTGACGAATTGCTCTTATCACAACCAGACTCAGGAGAGCAAGGTCTTGAGATTGCAGGAAAATTGATTGACTCAGGTGCAGTTGACCTTGTCGTGGTCGACTCAGTTGCTGCCCTTGTACCTCGTGCGGAAATTGATGGAGATATCGGTGATAGTCACGTTGGTTTGCAGGCTCGTATGATGAGTCAAGCTATGCGTAAACTAGGAGCTTCTATCAATAAGACTAAGACCATTGCTATCTTTATCAACCAATTGCGTGAAAAAGTTGGGGTGATGTTTGGAAATCCTGAAACGACTCCTGGTGGACGTGCTCTGAAATTCTACGCATCAGTCCGTTTGGATGTTCGTGGAAGTACACAAATCAAGGGAACTGGTGACCAAAAAGACACCAACGTCGGTAAAGAAACTAAGATCAAGGTCGTGAAAAACAAGGTGGCTCCTCCATTTAAGGAAGCCTTCGTTGAAATCATGTACGGAGAAGGGATTTCTAAGACTGGTGAGCTTTTGAAGATCGCAAGCGATTTGGATATCATCAAAAAAGCAGGAGCTTGGTATTCTTACAAGGATGAGAAAATCGGGCAAGGTTCTGAAAATGCTAAGAAATACTTAGCAGATAATCCAGAAGTCTTTGATGAGATTGATCATCAAGTCCGTGTTCAATTCGGCTTGATTGATGGAGAAGAAGTTGCTGAAAGCAAAAAAGATGAAGCAGTTCAAGCAGATTCTGTAAATGAAGAAGTAACTCTTGACCTAGGCGACGAACTTGAAATCGAAATTGAAGAATAAGCTGTCAAAGTAGTGGAGAAATCCACTGCTTTTTCGATTCTTTGTTCAAGATTTCAGATTGCATATAGTTTGCTGTTTCTTGTCGCTCCTCTAGAAAGCTGATATAATAGCCTTATGAATAAAAAACGAACAGTGGACCTGATTCATGGTCCTATTCTTCCCTCGCTCTTAAGCTTCGCCTTCCCAATCTTGCTATCAAATATTTTTCAACAGCTCTATAATACTGCTGATGTCTTGATTGTTGGGCGTTTTCTTGGTCAAGAATCCTTGGCTGCAGTAGGAGCGACGACAGCGATTTTTGACCTGATTGTAGGTTTTACTCTTGGTGTTGGCAATGGCATGGGGATTGTCATTGCCCGCTATTATGGAGCTCGAAATTTTACTAAAATCAAGGAGGCAGTAGCAGCCACCTGGATTTTAGGTGCACTTTTGAGTATTGTAGTTATGTTGCTGGGCTTTCTTGGCTTGTATCCTCTCTTGCAATACTTAGATACTCCCGCAGAAATCCTTCCTCAATCTTATCAATATATATCTATGATTGTAACCTGTGTCGGTGTTAGCTTCGCTTATAATCTCTTTGCAGGTTTGTTGCGGTCTATTGGAGACAGTCTAGCCGCCCTTGGATTTTTGATTTTTTCTGCCTTGGTCAATGTGGTTTTGGATTTGTATTTCATTACGCAATTGCATCTTGGAGTTCAATCCGCGGGACTTGCTACCATCATTTCGCAGGGCTTATCAGCGGTTCTTTGCTTTTACTATATCCGCAAGAGCGTTCCAGAACTGCTCCCGCAACTCAAGCATTTTAAATGGGATAAGGCCTTGTACGCGGATCTCTTGGAGCAAGGTTTAGCTATGGGCTTGATGAGTTCAATTGTGTCCATCGGCAGTGTGATTTTACAGTCTTCTGTTAATACCTTTGGTGCAGTGATTATTAGTGCCCAGACGGCGGCTCGACGCATTATGGCCTTCGCCCTTCTTCCTATGACCGCTATTTCCGCTTCGATGACGACCTTTGCTTCTCAGAATTTAGGTGCTAAGCGCCCAGACCGCATTGTTCAAGGTCTTCGAATCGGCAGTCGTTTAAGTATATCCTGGGCAGTTTTTGTTTGTATCTTCCTCTTTTTTGCCAGTCCAGCATTGGTTTCCTTCTTGGCTAGTTCGACAGATGATTACTTGATAGAAAATGGAAGTCTCTATCTGCAAATCAGTTCAGCCTTTTATCCTATTTTGAGTCTCTTATTGATTTATCGCAATTGTTTGCAGGGTTTGGGGCAAAAGATCCTTCCTCTAGTTTCTAGCTTTATAGAACTAATCGGGAAAATCGCTTTTGTGGTTTTGATTATTCCTTGGGCAGGCTATAAGGGAGTTATCCTTTGCGAACCCTTTATCTGGGTTGCCATGACCATTCAGCTGTACTTCTCACTGTTCCGTCACCTCTTGATAAAAGAAGGCAAGGCAATATTGGTAACCAAAGTGCAATCCTAGTTGGATTTACTGAATAAAATCCATTTCCTCTAGTGAAAATCGAAAAAACTTGTGTTATAATAAGAAAGATTAAAATGTGAAAAAAGGAGATTCCTAATGGGACGTAAATGGGCCAATATCGTAGCCAAGAAAACGGCTAAAGATGGAGCTAACTCTAAAGTATATGCAAAATTTGGTGTAGAAATCTATGTAGCAGCTAAAAAAGGTGATCCAGATCCAGAATCAAACTCAGCCTTGAAATTCGTTATCGACCGTGCTAAACAAGCGCAAGTGCCAAAACACGTTATTGATAAAGCGATTGATAAAGCAAAAGGGAACACAGACGAAACCTTTACAGAAGGACGTTACGAAGGTTTTGGACCAAATGGTTCTATGCTGATTGTTGATACTTTGACTTCAAATGTCAACCGTACAGCGGCTAATGTCCGTGCAGCCTTTGGTAAAAACGGCGGAAACATGGGTGCTTCAGGTTCGGTTTCATACCTCTTCGATAACAAGGGTGTTATTGTATTTGCAGGTGAAGATGCGGATGCAGTCTTTGAGCAATTGCTAGAAGCAGATGTGGATGTGGATGATGTAGAAGCAGAAGAAGGTACAATCACAGTTTACACAGCTCCAACTGACCTTCACAAGGCTATCGTTGCCCTTCGTGAGTCAGGTGTCGAAGAATTCCAAGTTACTGAATTGGAAATGATTCCTCAGTCAGAAGTGGAATTGTCAGGGGATGACCTTGAAACTTTTGAAAAACTTTACAGCGTTCTTGAAGACGACGAAGACGTACAAAAGATCTACACAAACGTAGATGGATTCTAATAGAAAAACGAACAGTTTTAATAGCTGTTCGTTTTTTTGATATTTGAACTTAGACTCAGGTTTCAGAATCGTTTTGTTGCTTGCTTTTTTCTAGACCTAGACCGACTGCATGTTTTTGGACGAGCAAGAGCTGTCCATTGTCATCTTTTGCAAAAGTTAAGGTAACAGTCTTAGTCTTGTCTCCAATAGAGATATAGGTGATTTTTTTCGTATTGTAATCCCCAAGAGTGAAGTCAAAATCGGAATCTGGCTTTCCGTGTTTGTTGATAATATCCTCGTAGGTGGTACCACCTTTTCCTTTGTTGTCAGGGTCACCTTCGATTAAGGCGTCGAACTGTTCTTGGGTCCATGCGAAGGTATCGTCTGTCAAGCCGCTTTTTTCTTCGCGTTCCATTGAGGCACTCGTATCCATGTAGGAACGGTTAAACTCCTTGGCATACTCTTTGTAGACATCAGCGTATAGTGCCTGAGTCGTAAAGAAAAGTACAACAGAGGCAACTGCCAGGGCTGTTCCGATAATAGCCATTGTTTTCCGTTTTTTGAGGTTGACGATAAGGCCAATAATCCCCAAGATAAATGCGACGATGGCGATGAACAACGATAGATAGTTAATAAACGGGATCCAGGATCCTAAAAGTGCGATGGCTCCAAAAATGGTTGCTAAGATTCCTAAAACTCTTTCTTCTTCTGGTTTCATTTGAAAGTTTTCTCCCTTCATTGAGTGAATGGATTTCTATCCACAGTAGTTAGCGCTTATTATATAAAAGATATTGCCTAATGTCAATTTAAACTAAGATAGTTCTCATGAAAACTTTTTTCTTGACATCTTTTCTGAAAATGGTAAAATAGTTCTCATGAAAACTTATTTAGTTCCTAGGAGAACTAAATACAAGGGTTAGAAAGGAGCAATTATGGATAAACCGATGTTGGTCTTTAAGCGTTTTAGTCATCAGATTCATCTGATGGTACAAAGGGAAGCAAAACGTTGTGGTATTGAATTTATGGGTGGACCGCAAGGTCAGGTTGTACGTTTTTTGGATATCCGTGAGGAAAACCAAGACTTGGTCTTGATTAAAGATATTGAGAAGGAACTCAATATTAGCAAGTCTGTTGCTAGTAACTTGGTCAAGCGTATGGTGCAAAATGGTCTGGTAGAATTGGAGGCGAGTTCTAGCGATAAGCGGGCTAAGTTTGTTCGTCTGACGGAAAAATCGCGTTCTCAAATGCAAGAATTTAAGGCCTTTTTTAAACGCATAGACAAGCAGTTGTTGGCAGACGTAGATGAAGGCGAATTACTGATTTTTGAGAAAGTCCTCAATCAATTACAGGAAAATATCAAGAGAATAGGAGGAGATAATGAAGAAATTAGCAAAACGAATTAGTAGAAAAGAATGGGGGATGATTTTACTAGCCATTCTCTTTACCTGCTTTTCGGTTTATCTAGAGTTGGAAGTGCCGACCTATATCTCTAAAATCACGGATTTGCTGGGAACTCAGGCTACCAATTTGGATGAGTTATGGCAACCAGCAGGTATGATGGTGGGCATGTCCTTTCTAGCCTTCTTATCCGCAGTCGCAGTTGGATTTTTTGCATCCAGAGTGGCTGCTTCTTACACTAGTAGGCTGAGAAGTGATATTTTTAACCGAGTTTTAGACTACTCACAGACAGAGATTAAGAAATTCTCTATTCCCAGTCTCCTAACTCGTACCACTAATGATATTACTCAAGTTCAGATGCTGATCACCATGGGCTTGCAAGTGGTTACGCGTGGTCCAATTATGGCTATCTGGGCTATCGGGAAGATTTTAGGTCATTCAGAATACTGGCTCTGGGCTGTACTTGTGGCAGTGATTGTCAACGTTTTGATGACGACCGTTTTGATGACACTAGCCTTTCCAAAACAGTCCTTGATTCAAAGTCTGACTGATAAACTGAACAGTATCACTCGCGAGAGTTTAACAGGTATTCGCGTTGTTCGTGCCTACAATGCTGAAAAGTACCAAGATGAAAAATTTGCAGCAGCAAATGATGAGCTGACACGCTTGAATTTGTTTGTCAACCGTCTTATGGCTATTTTGAATCCCATTATGATGGGGATTTCAAGTGGTTTGAGTGTGGCGATTTACTGGATTGGGGCCTATGTGATCAATGATGCTGCTCCGACAGCACGTCTGCCTCTCTTTAGTGACATGGTTGTTTTCATGTCTTATGCCATGCAGGTTGTTATGGGCTTCCTTCTCATGGGAGCACTCTTCATCGTTCTTCCCCGAACTATGGTCTCTGCTAAGCGGATTAATCAAGTTTTAGATTTGCATTCTTCTATCCAAAACCCTGCTCAAGTGCAGCTGGTTGATGAAAACCTCAAAGGTCAGGTCGAGTTTAAGGATGTGACCTTCCGCTATGCGGCAAATTCGGAGGCGGTTATTGAGCATGTTAGCTTTAGAGTAGAAGCTGGTCAAACAGTGGCCTTTATTGGGTCAACAGGTTCTGGTAAATCAACTCTGGTCAATCTGATTCCACGTTTCTACGATGTGTCAGCAGGAGAAATTCTGGTGGACGGTGTCAATGTTCAAGACTATGCTCTAGAAGATTTGCGCAACAAGGTTGGTTATATTCCCCAGAAAGCGGTTCTCTTTTCAGGTGATGTCAAGGACAATTTAGACTTTGGACACAGTCAAGAAACACCACTTAGTGAGCAGGCTATGTGGCAAGCCTTGGAGTTGGCCCAGTCTAAGAACTTTATCGAAGACAAGGAAGCGGGCTTAGAGTCGGAAGTAGCCCAAGGAGGAACTAACTTCTCAGGTGGTCAAAGACAGCGTCTAGCAATTGCGCGTGCCTTGGCTCGGAAGCCAGAAATCCTCATCTTTGATGACTCCTTCTCAGCCTTGGATTACAAGACAGACCGTGTCCTACGCCAAGAGCTAGCAGAGAAAACCAAGTCTATGACCAAGCTTATCGTTGCACAGCGTATTTCAACAATTATGGATGCAGATTTGATTTTGGTCTTGGATCAAGGAAAAGTCGTGGGGCAAGGCACCCACAAGGAACTTCTAGCTAATAACGAAGTTTACCAAGAAATTGCCTATTCACAACTATCGAAGGAGGAATTGGAACATGGAAAATAAGAAAATGTCTCTTTGGGAACAGAGTAAACCCTATCTTGCAGGTCTCCAGTTTGCCCTTCTGATAGCCTTTCTAGCAACAATCGTATCCAATATCATTACTGTTTATGGTCCAACCCGCATCAAGGAAATGACTAATATTATTGCCAGTGGTTTGGAAACAAGTGTGGATGTCGCGGCGGTTGCAGCTATTGGTGGTTTTTTGGCCGTGATTTATGTGATCGGACTTCTATCAAATTATTTACAGGCCTTTCTGTTTACAACAGCTATTCAACGTTTTTCAGAGCGTTTGAGAAGAGCCATTGCAGAGAAAATTAATCGCCTACCATTGAGATATTTTGATGGACACTCTCAAGGGGATACTTTGTCTCGTGTAACCAATGACGTTGACACTGCAGCCCAGTCCCTTAATCAAAGTCTGGGAACAGTTCTTTCATCTAGTTTATTGGTTTTAGCAGTCTTGGTAACCATGTTTGGGATGAACTGGATTTTAGCCTTGGTGACGGTTGTTTCAACCTTTATTGGTTTTACTTTCGTGTCTGTCTTTATGGGCAAATCGCAGGGCTTCTTTAAGAGTCAGCAACAGGATTTGGCGGCTGTCAATGGCTATGTGGAGGAAATGTACTCTGGCCATAATGTGGTGACCAGTTACAATGCCATCGAGAGTACGAAAGAAGAGTTTGCGAAATTAAACAATCGTCTGTATGATAGTATCTGGAAATCTCAATTTATTTCAGGGATTATGATGCCGATTATGATGTTTATTGGGAACTTTAGCTATGCCTTGGTGATTATCGTTGGTGCAGCCTTGGCCTTAAATGGGCACATCAGTATCGGGATTATCGTTGCCTTTATGGCCTACGTTCGTATCTTTTCTCAGCCTCTTTCACAAATCGCCCAAGGGATTACTAGTTTGCAGCAGGCTAGTGCAGCCATGGGACGTGTCTTCGAATTCCTAGCTGAAGAGGAAATGGAAGACGAATCCCATAAAGAAAGACAATTGAGCGATATGAAAGGTCAAGTAGTCTTTGATCGAGTCTCCTTTGGTTATACACCAGAGCGAACTATTATCCATGACTTTTCTGCGACAGCTCATGCAGGTCAAAAAGTTGCCATTGTCGGACCGACTGGGGCTGGTAAGACAACTATTGTCAATCTTTTGATGAAGTTCTATGAGATTGATAAGGGAAGTATCCGTATCGATGGTGTAGATACCAAAGAGATGAAGCGTTCGGAAGTACACGATGCCTTTTCAATGGTCTTGCAGGATACATGGCTCTTTGAAGGAACCATTCGCGACAATCTTATCTATAACCAAAAAGGTATCAGTGATGAGCGCGTGATTGAAGCCAGCAAGGCTGTAGGGATTCACCACTTTATCATGACTCTACCAGATGATTACGATACCGTCTTGGATGATACAGTGACCTTGTCTGTCGGGCAAAAACAACTCTTGACCATTGCTCGTGCTTTGCTGAAAGATGCACCACTCCTAATCCTAGATGAAGCGACCTCTTCGGTTGATACACGGACGGAAGAATTAATCCAGAAAGCCATGGACCGTTTGATGGAGGGAAGAACTTCCTTTGTCATCGCCCACCGCTTGTCAACCATCCGTAATGCGGATCTGATTCTGGTTATGAAAGATGGGAATATCATCGAGCAAGGAAATCATGATGAGCTGATGGCGCAAGCTGGTTTCTACGCTGACCTCTACAACAGTCAATTTACAGAAGACGAAGCAGAAGAATAAACCCAAAGAAGGCTTGACGGCCTTCTTTTTCTGCACTATACTAGAAGACAAGTGCTTCCCTGTAAGCAAAATTTGAGTAAGTGATGAGAAAATATATGAAAAATTATCAAGAATGGTATGACTACATTGCTGCTAACGTTGAAAATAGGCCCTTTCTTCTGAGATTGTTAAGGACTTTCAATCGGTTCATGACGGTAGTTATGCCTATGATTTATCTAACCTTGTTAGCAACTACCTATCTCCAACAAGGACTTGGGAAACAGGTCGGGATCTATTTGTTTATTCCAGCGTCAGGTTTTGTGATTTTGTCCTTTCTTCGTAAGAAAATCAATTCCCCTAGGCCTTATGAGGAATGGGATATTAAACCCTTGCTTGACAGAGATAGTCCTGGTCAGTCTATGCCCAGCCGTCATGTCTTTTCAGCAACCATTATCTCCATGGCTTGCTTGCATGCTAGTCTAACTATGGGGATGATTTGTTTGACATTATCAGCCTTCCTAGGTCTAGTGAGAGTCTTAGGTGGAGTGCATTTTCCCAAGGATGTAGTGGCTGGCTATATTTGTGCTCTTGTGTGGGGTGTGATTTTCTTTCTATTTTGACCTGTAAGTTAAGGTGATCCCACAACCACTTACGGGTCTAAAGTAACCACTTGCTTTTTTGCTCTTGTTTTCTTATTTTTCCTTTGATATAGTAGAGTCAGAAAGGAGATGGAATGAAGTTACGAATCGAAATTGACAGCAATTTAGAGGAAACTGAAATTGTCATCAAGGCAGCGACTTTGACAGATGAGATTGCGGATTTACAGCGGCTCTTGCAAGAGTCCAAGTCTCCTCGGTTGATTTTTTACAAGGGAACAGGTGAATATTATCTGGACTTATCGGAAATTCTCTTCTTTGAGACGGAAGGTAGCAAGATTTACGCCCATACCCAGAAAGATGCCTATGAGGTTCGGCTTAAACTCTATGAGTTAGAGGCTATCCTTCCTCGTTATTTTAGTCGGGTATCCAAGTCGACCATTGCAAATATCCGTCAGGTTTACTCGGTGGACAAGTCCTTTTCAGGAACAGGCACCATTTCCTTTTATCAGACTCACAAGGAGGTTCATGTGTCACGGCATTACCAATCCCTCCTAAAAGAAAATCTAAGAAACATGAGGTAAGAAGATGAAAAAGAAAGCATTTGGTATTGTGTTGCTCATTTTGGCGGCTTTAATATTATTACAAGGGAATTTTGGAATCCCTTCATTCGGCGGGCAAATTTGGCCCTTGCTCGGTATTGCCTTTTTTGCTTATCAATCAGTTGGAGCTTTGTTGCGTCGTCACTTAACTTCAGCCTCTTTTACAGCTCTAGTGGCCTTAATGATTGCTAACCACTTTTATGGCATTTTACCGATTCCAAATCAAACACTAATCTGGGCAGGAGTTCTAATCGTTCTCGGAGTAAGTATGCTGACTCATTCTAACAGAACTTGGAATGGGAAAAAGTGGTGGTATGATGGTAAAAAGACCATTCTTACAGATAAGGAAGTTGCTTTTGGGACTGGGACTTTCTATAAACAAGATCAAGATCTTGTAGACGACCAAGTAGAAGTTGGTTTTGGCAATGCCAAGATATATTATGACAATGCAGAGATGTTGGGAGATAGCGCAACCCTGAAAGTGGAAGTTGGTTTTGGCAATGCAGTTATCTATGTTCCTCAACATTGGGGAGTTGATTTAAAGGTAGAAACTTTCTGTGGCGTAGCCAAGGCAGATACTCCTCTAGCCCCAACCAGCAAAACCTTGATTATCCGTGGAGATGTGGCCTTTGGGAAATTAGGAGTTGTTTACGTTGAATAAAAAAATCTTTCAATCCCCTTGCCAAAACAGAGAAAGTGTGATAACATAGTACAGTATGTGGTGCTAGCACATCCGCTATATTAGATCTAATAGGAGGAAAACACAAATGGCTAAAGTATGTTACTTTACAGGTCGTAAGACTGTATCAGGAAACAACCGTTCACACGCGATGAACCAAACAAAACGTGCCGTAAAACCAAACCTTCAAAAAGTTACTGTTCTTATCGATGGTAAACCTAAAAAAGTTTGGGCTTCAGCTCGTGCTTTGAAATCAGGTAAAGTTGAACGCGTTTAATAATAAAAGTAAGGAGACCTTAGGGTCTTTTTTCTTTTACTGTAGGTGTAACATCATTTGAAAAATAGAGTAAATATCCGCCGATACAGTATTCTGCTTTTACACTTGGGCTGAAATATGATAAAATAGAGTATCAACTAGTTGAGGTAAAAAGGATGACTGTAAAAATTAATACAAAAGATGGTCAAATCGAACTAACAGATGAAGTGATTGCAACCGTCGTAGGTGGAGCAGCAACTGAGATTTTTGGTGTGGTCGGTATGGCTAGTAAAAATGCCCTCAAAGATAATTTCCAAGCCCTTCTAGGTAAGGAAAATTATTCCAAAGGTGTCGTCGTAAAGGCGACCGAAGATGGCAGTATTGCAGTTGATGTATATACCGTGTTGAGCTACGGAACAAAGATTAGCGAAGTGTCAAAAAACATTCAAGAGCGTGTTCGTTTTAGCTTGGAAAACCAGCTTGGAATTACTGCTCAGACTGTAAATGTCTACATTCAAAATATCAAAGTTGTAGGAGAATAACCGTGTCAAAAATTACTACTAGCTTATTTCAAGAAATGGTGCAGGCTGCATCAACTCGCTTGAATAAGCAAGCTGAATATGTCAATTCATTAAACGTCTTTCCAGTTCCAGATGGAGATACTGGAACAAATATGGGAATGACCATTGAAAATGGTGCTAAAGAAGTTGCAGACAAGCCAGCTTCTACTGTTGGAGAGGTAGCGAGCATTCTTGCCAAAGGTCTTTTGATGGGTGCGCGTGGGAACTCAGGCGTTATTACGTCTCAGCTTTTCCGTGGATTTTCACAAGCTATCAAGGATAAAGACGAGTTAACAGGTCAAGACTTGGCCCTTGCCTTCCAATCAGGTGTGGAAGTTGCCTATAAGGCAGTGATGAAACCAGTCGAAGGAACGATTTTGACAGTTTCTCGTGGAGCTGCTATCGGTGCTAAGAAAAAAGCTGAGCAAACAGATGACGCTGTTGAAGTCATGCGCGCAGCCTTGGAAGGTGCTAAAACAGCTCTAGCTAAAACACCAGACATGCTTCCAGTATTGAAAGAAGTTGGCGTTGTGGATTCAGGTGGTCAAGGACTGGTCTTCATCTATGAAGGTTTCCTTTCAGCCCTTACTGGTGAATATATTGCATCTGAGGACTTTGTAGCGACTCCGGCCAACATGAGTGAAATGATCAATGCTGAACATCATAAGTCTGTAGCTGGTCACGTAGCGACTGAGGACATCACCTTTGGTTACTGTACTGAAATCATGGTAGCTCTTAAGCAAGGTCCAACCTATGCCAAAGATTTTGACTACGACGAATTCCGTAACTACTTGAATGAACTCGGGGATTCTCTCCTTGTTGTCAATGATGATGAAATTGTCAAAGTCCATGTCCATACAGAAGATCCAGGACTTGTTATGCAAGAAGGTCTCAAATATGGTAGCTTGGTCAAGGTAAAAGTTGACAATATGCGTAACCAACACGAAGCACAGGTTGAGAAAGAAGCTGCTCAAGTTAGCAAACCAGCTGAAGAAAAAGAGTATGCTTTGATTGCTGTAGTGGCTGGTAAAGGTCTAGCAGATATCTTCCGTTCTCAAGGTGTGGATTATGTTATCGAAGGCGGTCAAACTATGAACCCTTCAACAGAAGACTTTATCAAGGCTGTTGAACAGGTCAACGCTCGTAACATCATCTTCCTACCAAACAACAAGAATATTTTCATGGCAGCTCAATCTGCAGCAGAAGTTTTGGAGCAACCAGCAGTAGTGGTAGAGGCTCGTACTCTTCCTCAAGGTTTGACAAGTCTTCTTGCCTTTGATCCAAGCAAGTCCATCGAAGAAAATCAAGAGCGTATGACTGCTGCTCTTAGCGATGTCGTTAGTGGAAGCGTCACAACAGCTGTGCGTGATACAACCATTGATGGCTTAGAAATCCATGAAAACGATAATCTAGGTATGGTGGATGGGAAAATCCTCGTGTCAAACCCTGATATGCACCAAACCTTGACTGAAACATTGAAACATATGTTGGATGAAGATAGTGAAATCGTAACCTTCTATGTCGGTGAAGACGGAAGCGAAGAACTTGCCAATGAAATTGCCCAAGAAATCGCAGAAGAATTCGAAGATGTTGAAGTCGAGATTCACCAAGGGCAACAACCGGTTTACCCATACCTATTTAGTGTGGAATAAAAATTTAATAGATTAAAAAGAAAGTTGATTTTGCAACTTTCTTTTTTTATGACATTTGTCATATCTCTTCATGACAGAAGCTTCTATCTCCGCTAACTTCAAAGGACTATAATTGAAGTATGAAATGGAGGAAGAAGAGATGAAGAATAAAATGATTGTCGCAATGAGTTTAGTAGTAGCAGGAGTCATGACTTATCTCATGTTTTCAGGATTGGATGAAGGCTTCTATCATTTTCCTTGGGAGTTGTTTGCAGGATTTGGCATGATGTCTTGGCTTATCCGAGAAGGCTTGAAATTGGTCTCAGATGTGAAAAAGGAGTTTGAAAAATGAAAAAAGCGATTCTCTATCTTTTTATTGGACTATCACTAGTGGTATGGTTGGTAGAAATGTTTACAGGTTGGTTTGATCAAGTCTTCCTTCACCAATTCATCCGTGGTGCCTGGGGATTAGGATTTATGATTTTTATCGCCTTTCCGATGGGAAAGGAGTGGCTGAAAGGAGAATATCATGAACATGATTGAGGTAGAAAGCCTAAATAAAAACATTAAGGGCAAGGCTATTTTGAAGGATATTTCCTTTGAGGTAGCTGAAGGTGAATGCGTCGCCTTGATTGGTCCCAATGGTGCTGGGAAGACCACACTCTTGGACTGTTTGCTTGGAGATAAACTGGTCACAAGCGGTCAAGTATCCATCCAAGGCTTGCCAGTGACGAGCTCTAAGTTAGACTACACAAGATCCTACCTCCCTCAAGAAAATGTCATCGTTCAGAAATTAAAGGTAAAAGAGTTGATTGTTTTCTTTCAACGTATCTATCCAAATCCCTTGAGCGAGCAGGAAATTGATCAACTATTGCAGTTTGACCAGCAACAAAAAGAACAATTTGCAGAAAAATTGTCAGGTGGGCAGAAGCGTCTTTTCTCTTTTATCTTGACCTTAATTGGGCGACCAAAGCTTGTCTTTTTAGATGAGCCTACATCGGCTATGGATACATCAACTCGTCAACGTTTTTGGGAGATTGTCGATCAGTTAAAGAAAAATGGTGTGACCATTGTCTATTCTTCTCACTATATCGAAGAGGTGGAGCATACGGCTGATCGAATCTTGGTGCTACACAAGGGTGAATTGATTCGTGATACAACGCCTCTAGCTATGCGTAGTGAGGAGATTGAAAAGCACTTTATCCTTCCTCTAGCATATAAGGAAGTTGTCGAACAGTCAAACTTGGTTGAAAACTGGTCACAAAAACAAGATGCTTTGCAAGTAGTTACACGTGAAGCGGATGCTTTTTGGCAACTGTTAGTGCAAGCAGGATGTAGGATTCAAGAAATTGAAGTCAATAATCGTAGCTTGTTGGATACAATCTTTGAAGAAACACAAAAGGGAGATGACTAAGATGAAACGATGGATCGCACTAAACAAGATAGAATTTCTATTGACCAAACGACAATTAGTCTATTATCTATTATCCGTAGGGATGCCGACAGCCTTCTATTTATTCTTTTCAGGTATGTACCAGGACACACCAGGTGGACCCGCGCATTTTATGCGTGATTACCTTATCTCTATGACTGCCTTTTCCATGATGTCGACAGCTATCTTCTCATTCCCATCTGTTTTACATACAGATAAAATCAACAACTGGCAGAAAACATTGCGCCATACTCCGGTAAATATGGTAGAATATTATCTATCAAAGATAACAAGTATGATGGTTGATTATCTGGTCTCAATCCTGGTTGTTTTCTCAGTTGGGCACTTGGTCAGAGGTGTGGATATGCCTTTAGGAAGCTGGATTGGGGCTGCGCTCTTGCTGATAGTAGGAAGTGTAGCTTTTGTAGCGCTTGGCTTGACCTTGACACTCTTGCCTTCTAGTCAGCTGATGTCTGTCGTGGGCAATCTTCTTTATCTAGGCTTGGCTGTTTTAGGCGGACTCTGGATGCCCATCTCTTTATTTCCAGACTGGATGCAAGCAATCGGGAAGTGCCTACCAACTTATCAGTTGATGGAGTTGCTCAAGACCTTCTTAAATGAGGGTGGCATCAATCTATCAGCCACAGTTTATCTACTTGTTTTTTCAGCAGTTTTGTTTGGTTTGACCATTTACCTTCAAGGTCATAAGGAGAATGCTTAATGCTTGAAAGACTAAAAAGCATAGACTATATGTATTGGGCCAGTTTGATTTTTATGGTTTTTCCCATCGTTCCTGTAGTGACTGGGGAGCTTGCTGTCTGGCATTTATTGATTGATATTCTGTTTGTCTTGGCTTACTTAGGTGTTTTAACCACCAAGAGTCAGCGTTTATCCTGGCTCTGTTGGGTGATTATGCTAGCCTATGTAGCTGGGAATACCACCTTTGTTGCTGTGAATTATATCTGGTTTTTCTTTTTCCTTTCCAATCTCTTAATTTATCATTTTGGCGTACGTAGTTTAAAGTCTTTACATGTCTGGACATTTCTCCTTTCTCAAGTCCTTGTTGTGGGGCAACTGTTGATTATTCAGAGAATTGAAGTTGAGTTTCTAGTCTATCTACTTGTAATTCTTACTTTTGTCGATTTAATGACTTTTGGCTTGGTTCGGATTCGGATTGTGGAGGATTTGAAAGAAGCGCAGGCCAAGCAAAATGCCCAGATAAATCTATTGCTTGCTGAAAATGAACGCAGTCGTATCGGTCAAGATTTGCATGATAGCTTGGGACATACCTTTGCTATGTTGAGTGTCAAGACAGATTTAGCCTTGCAGTTATTTCAGATGGAGGCTTATCCACAGGTGGAAAAGGAATTAAAAGAAATTCACCAGATCAGTAAGGATTCCATGAATGAAGTGCGAACCATCGTGGAAAATCTGAAATCACGGACCCTAGCTTCAGAACTTGAGACTGTAAAGAAGATGCTGGAAATTGCTGGGATTGAGGTGGAAATAGCTAATCAACTAGATACAGCTAGCTTAACTCAGGAATTGGAGTCAACGGCTTCCATGATTTTGCTAGAACTGGCGACCAATATCATCAAGCATGCTAAAGCGTCTAAAGTCTACTTGAAATTAGAACGGACAGAGAAAGAACTCATTCTAACAGTGAGAGATGATGGCTGTGGCTTTACTTCTATAAAGGGGGATGACCTCCATACAGTTCGAGATCGTGTTCTTCCATTTTCGGGAGAAGTAAAGGTAATTAGTTGGAAACAACCGACAGAAGTTCAGGTTCGACTACCTTATAAGGAGAGAAATTAAGATGAAACTACTTGTTGCAGAAGATCAAAGTATGTTGCGAGATGCCATGTGCCAGTTGCTCATGCTTCAACAGGATGTGGAGATCGTCTTGCAGGCGAAAAATGGAGCTGAAGCTATCGAGGCATTGGAGAAAGAAGCAGTAGACATTGCCATCCTTGACGTCGAAATGCCAGTAAAGACGGGACTAGAAGCGCTCGAGTGGATCAAACAAGAAGTGCCTGAAACCAAGGTTGTTATCGTTACGACCTTTAAACGCCCAGGCTATTTTGAACGAGCGGTTAAAGCAGGAGTCGATGCTTATGTCTTGAAGGAGCGGAGCATCGCCGAGCTCATGCAAACCCTGCATACGGTGCTAGAGGGACGCAAGGAGTATTCTCCAGAGTTGATGGAAGTGGTGATGACACATCCCAATCCGTTGACAGAACAAGAAATCGCAGTTTTAAAGGGAATTGCTCAGGGCTTCTCTAACCAGGAAATCGCAGACAAACTTTATCTATCCAACGGAACAGTCCGAAACTATGTCACCAATATTCTTTCGAAACTAGATGCAGGTAATCGAACAGAGGCAGCTAATATAGCGAAAGAATCTGGTTGGTTGTGATATTATTCTATCTCGAAAACCATTATGTGCTAAAATTGATGGGATTGAATGGAACAATACTAACTTTAGGAGGGTGGGATTCCTCCTTTTTCTTTTTTGGGGGAGCACTATAAAAGAGCTAAAATTAACAATAAAAAAGAAAAAAATCTTGACAACCAAAGGAAAAATTTGTTACAATAATAGACGGTACTTTTTACTTTTGGTCTCTCAAGAGTGTACAGGGACGTGCTGACAAATGTTGCAAAAGTACACACAGATGATAGCTGTCACCAAGTGTATCATCACCAAAAATAAAAAAACACAGGAGAATGTAGATGCCTACAATTAACCAATTGGTTCGCAAACCGCGTAAATCAAAAGTAGAAAAATCTAAATCACCAGCTTTGAACGTTGGTTACAACAGTCATAAAAAAGTTCAAACAAACGTTTCTTCACCACAAAAACGTGGTGTTGCAACTCGTGTTGGAACAATGACACCTAAAAAACCTAACTCAGCCCTTCGTAAATTCGCTCGTGTACGTTTGAGCAACCTTATCGAAGTTACTGCCTACATCCCAGGTATCGGACACAACTTGCAAGAGCACAGCGTGGTTCTTCTTCGTGGTGGACGTGTAAAAGACCTTCCAGGGGTACGTTACCATATCGTCCGTGGTGCACTTGATACTGCAGGTGTTAACGATCGTAAACAAGGCCGTTCTAAATACGGTACTAAACGTCCAAAAGCATAAGGAAAGGGGATAAAGATAAATGAGTCGTAAAAATAGAGCTCCAAAACGTGACGTATTGCCAGATCCGCTTTACAATTCACAACTAGTTACTCGTCTTATCAACCGCGTTATGCTTGATGGTAAACGTGGTACAGCTGCTTCAATCGTTTACGGTGCCTTTGAACAAATCAAAGAAGCTACTGGAAACGATGCACTTGAAGTATTTGAAACAGCTATGGAAAACATCATGCCTGTACTTGAAGTACGTGCACGTCGTGTTGGTGGTTCTAACTACCAAGTCCCAGTTGAAGTTCGTCCAGAACGTCGTACAACACTTGGACTTCGTTGGTTGGTAACAATCGCTCGTCTTCGTGGTGAACACACGATGCAAGATCGTCTTGCAAAAGAAATCTTGGATGCTGCTAACAACACTGGTGCAGCTGTTAAGAAACGTGAAGACACTCACCGTATGGCTGAAGCTAACCGTGCATTCGCACACTTCCGTTGGTAAGATAGGATGCGAAAGCGTTAAGAAAGTCCCAGGGAAAATAGGGAATCAAAGCAGGTTGCGATTGCAACCAATGAGATTCATCTTTTTCTCCAGACTTTTAGCTTGAGCTCAACTATATCATGATGCTAGGAACGGTAAGGATGCAAGGTGAAAATAGGAAACTGACGCAGTATTCGATGAATACAAGGAAGTTTATCTTTTTCACACAGCATCCCGTTCCAGCTCAAATCGGCTAACTAACTTTAGCCCGAGTTCAATTCAACTTGTAAATCTACAAGTTGAAACCAACAATAGCATGAAAACATTGAGAACGGGTAGGTCCTGCCTATCCGTTTTTATTAAAATCGTGTTATAATAGAATAGAAATCAAAAATAAATAGGAGAAACAAACCTCATGGCACGCGAATTTTCACTTGAAAAAACTCGTAATATCGGTATCATGGCTCACGTCGATGCTGGTAAAACAACAACTACTGAGCGTATTCTTTACTACACTGGTAAAATCCACAAAATCGGTGAAACTCACGAAGGTGCGTCACAAATGGACTGGATGGAGCAAGAGCAAGAGCGTGGTATCACTATCACATCTGCTGCGACAACAGCTCAATGGAACAACCACCGCGTAAACATCATCGACACACCAGGACACGTGGACTTCACAATCGAAGTACAACGTTCTCTTCGTGTATTGGATGGTGCGGTTACCGTTCTTGATTCACAATCAGGTGTTGAGCCTCAAACTGAAACAGTTTGGCGTCAAGCAACTGAGTATGGAGTTCCACGTATCGTATTTGCCAACAAAATGGACAAAATCGGTGCTGACTTCCTTTACTCTGTAAGCACACTTCACGATCGTCTTCAAGCAAACGCGCACCCAATCCAATTGCCAATCGGTTCTGAAGATGACTTCCGTGGTATCATCGACTTGATTAAGATGAAAGCTGAAATCTATACTAACGACCTTGGTACAGATATCCTTGAAGAAGATATTCCAGCTGAATACCTTGACCAAGCTCAAGAATACCGTGAAAAATTGATTGAAGCAGTTGCTGAAACTGACGAAGAATTGATGATGAAATACCTCGAAGGTGAAGAAATCACTAACGAAGAATTGAAAGCTGGTATCCGTAAAGCGACTATCAACGTTGAATTCTTCCCAGTATTGTGTGGTTCTGCCTTCAAGAACAAAGGTGTTCAATTGATGCTTGATGCGGTTATTGACTACCTTCCAAGCCCACTTGACATCCCAGCAATCAAAGGTGTTAACCCAGATACAGATGAAGAAGAAACTCGTCCAGCATCTGACGAAGAGCCATTTGCAGCTCTTGCCTTCAAGATCATGACTGACCCATTCGTAGGTCGTTTGACATTCTTCCGTGTTTACTCAGGTGTTCTTCAATCAGGTTCTTATGTATTGAACACTTCTAAAGGTAAACGTGAACGTATCGGACGTATCCTTCAAATGCACGCTAACAGCCGTCAAGAAATTGACACTGTTTACTCAGGTGATATCGCTGCTGCCGTTGGTTTGAAAGATACTACAACTGGTGACTCATTGACAGATGAAAAAGCTAAAATCATCCTTGAGTCAATCAACGTTCCAGAACCAGTTATCCAATTGATGGTTGAGCCAAAATCTAAAGCTGACCAAGACAAGATGGGTATCGCCCTTCAAAAATTGGCTGAAGAAGATCCAACATTCCGCGTTGAAACAAACGTTGAAACTGGTGAAACAGTTATCTCTGGTATGGGTGAGCTTCACCTTGACGTCCTTGTTGACCGTATGCGTCGTGAGTTCAAAGTTGAAGCGAACGTAGGTGCTCCTCAAGTATCTTACCGTGAAACATTCCGAGCTTCTACTCAAGCACGTGGATTCTTCAAACGTCAATCTGGTGGTAAAGGTCAATTCGGTGATGTATGGATTGAATTTACTCCAAACGAAGAAGGTAAAGGATTCGAATTCGAAAACGCAATCGTCGGTGGTGTGGTTCCTCGTGAATTTATCCCAGCGGTTGAAAAAGGTTTGGTAGAATCTATGGCTAACGGTGTTCTTGCAGGTTACCCAATGGTTGACGTTAAAGCTAAGCTTTACGATGGTTCATACCACGATGTCGACTCATCTGAAACTGCCTTCAAGATCGCGGCTTCACTTGCTCTTAAAGAAGCTGCTAAATCAGCACAACCAGCTATCCTTGAGCCAATGATGCTTGTAACAATCACTGTTCCAGAAGAAAACCTTGGTGATGTTATGGGTCACGTAACTGCTCGTCGTGGACGTGTAGATGGTATGGAAGCACACGGTAACAGCCAAATCGTTCGTGCTTACGTTCCACTTGCTGAAATGTTCGGTTACGCAACAGTTCTTCGTTCTGCATCTCAAGGACGTGGTACATTCATGATGGTATTTGACCACTACGAAGATGTACCTAAGTCAGTACAAGAAGAAATCATTAAGAAAAACAAAGGTGAAGACTAATCAGTCATCATTCTAGAAGGAAGTCACTTAGTGGCTTCCTTTTTTTGGATTGTTACGATAAATTTTATAAATTCTGTAAATGTGCACTCAAAAAACTTTATCTAAAAATGAGTTGAAATAATTTGCGAAGGACATTCATAATATAAATGGAAATAACTTGAAAAAGAATATAAATTACCTTTTAAAACTTATAAAAACAATAATAATATTCATAAATAAACGTTAAAATAGAAAATTCAGAAAATTTCTTCTTTTCTCTTGAAAAATTTTGAAAAAATGGTATGATAGTAACAAGTTATTTTTAAGAGAAGAGAAAGGGGAACAATGGAGAAAATCAGTTTAGAATCTCCTAAGACGGGGTCGGACTTAGTTTTGGAAACACTTCGTGATTTAGGAATTGATACCATCTTTGGTTATCCTGGTGGTGCAGTCTTGCCTTTTTATGATGCGATATATAATTTTAAAGGCATTCGCCACATTCTAGGACGCCATGAGCAAGGTTGTCTGCATGAAGCTGAAGGTTATGCCAAATCAACTGGAAAGTTGGGTGTTGCCGTCGTCACTAGCGGACCAGGAGCAACAAATGCCATTACAGGGATTGCGGATGCCATGAGCGATAGTGTTCCCCTTTTGGTCTTTACAGGTCAGGTTGCGCGAGCAGGGATTGGGAAGGATGCTTTTCAAGAGGCAGACATTGTGGGAATTACCATGCCAATCACTAAGTACAATTACCAAGTTCGTGAGACAGCTGATATTCCGCGTATCATTACGGAAGCTGTTCATATCGCAACTACAGGTCGACCAGGGCCAGTTGTAATTGACCTACCTAAAGATGTATCTGCTTTAGAAACCGACTTCATCTATTCACCAGAAGTGAACCTGCCAAGCTATCAGCCAACTCTTGAGCCAAATGATATGCAAATCAAGAAAATCTTGAAGCAATTATCCAAGGCTAAAAAGCCAGTCTTGCTAGCTGGTGGTGGAATTAGTTATGCTGAAGCTGCTGCGGAATTAAATGAATTTGTAGAGCGCTATCAAATTCCAGTGGTAACCAGTCTTTTGGGACAAGGAACGATTGCAACGAGTCATCCACTCTTCCTTGGAATGGGAGGCATGCACGGGTCATTCGCAGCTAATATTGCCATGACGGAAGCGGACTTTATGATTAGTATTGGTTGTCGTTTCGATGACCGCTTGACGGGGAATCCTAAGACCTTCGCTAAGAATGCTAAGGTTGCCCACATTGATATTGACCCAGCCGAGATTGGCAAGATTATCAGTGCAGATATTCCTGTAGTTGGAGATGCTAAGAAAGCCTTGCAAATGTTGCTGGCGGAGCCGACAGTTCATAACAATACTGAAAAATGGATTGAAAAAGTCACTAAAGACAAGAACCGCGTTCGTTCTTATGATAAGAAAGAGCGTGTGGTTCAGCCGCAAGCTGTTATTGAACGCATCGGTGAGTTGACGAATGGTGATGCCATTGTGGTAACAGACGTTGGTCAACACCAAATGTGGACAGCTCAGTATTATCCCTACCAAAATGAACGTCAGTTAGTGACTTCAGGTGGTTTGGGAACGATGGGATTTGGAATTCCAGCAGCAATCGGTGCTAAAATTGCTAACCCAGATAAGGAAGTAGTCTTGTTTGTTGGGGATGGTGGTTTCCAAATGACTAACCAGGAATTGGCTATTTTGAACATTTACAAGGTACCAATCAAGGTAGTTATGCTGAACAACCACTCACTTGGAATGGTCCGCCAGTGGCAAGAATCCTTCTATGAAGGTAGAACATCTGAGTCTGTCTTTGATACCCTTCCTGATTTCCAACTGATGGCACAGGCTTACGGCATTAAAAACTATAAGTTTGACAATCCTGAGACCTTGGCTCAAGACCTTGAAGTCATCACTGAGGATGTTCCTATGCTAATCGAGGTAGATATTTCTCGTAAGGAGCAGGTGTTGCCAATGGTGCCAGCTGGTAAGAGTAATCATGAGATGTTGGGGGTGAAGTTCCATGCGTAGAATGTTAACAGCAAAACTACAAAATCGTTCAGGAGTCCTCAATCGCTTTACCGGTGTCCTGTCTCGCCGTCAGGTTAATATCGAAAGCATTTCTGTTGGAGCAACAGAAGATCCGAATGTATCGCGTATCACCATTATTATTGATGTGGCTTCTCATGATGAAGTGGAACAAATCATTAAGCAACTTAATCGTCAGATTGATGTGATTCGCATTCGAGATATTACAGACAAGCCTCATTTGGAGCGCGAGGTGATTTTGGTTAAGATGTCAGCACCAGCTGAGAAGCGAGCTGAGATTCTAGCCATTATTCAACCTTTCCGTGCAACAGTGGTAGACGTAGCGCCAAGCTCGATTACCATTCAAATGACAGGAAATGCTGAAAAGAGTGAAGCTCTATTGCGAGTCATTCGACCATACGGTATTCGCAATATTGCTCGAACTGGTGCAACTGGATTTACCCGCGATTAATACTCTTCGAAAATCTCTTCAAATCACGTCAGCTTTGCCTTGCCGTACTCAAGTACAGCCTGCGGCTAGCTTCCTAATTTGCTCTTTGATTTTCATTGAGTATAAAAATATTTTAAATTTGTTAAACCAGCCTAAAAGGCAATAAATAATAGAAAAGAGAGAAAAACTATGGCAGTTCAAATGGAATATGAAAAAGATGTTAAAGTAGCAGCACTTGACGGTAAAAAAATCGCCGTTATTGGTTATGGTTCGCAAGGACATGCGCATGCTCAAAACTTGCGTGATTCAGGTCGCGATGTCATCATCGGTGTACGTCCAGGTAAATCTTTTGACAAAGCAAAAGAAGATGGATTTGACACTTACACAGTAGCAGAAGCTACTAAATTGGCTGACGTTATCATGATTTTGGCACCAGACGAAATCCAACAAGAATTGTACGAAGCAGAAATCGCTCCAAACTTGGAAGCTGGAAATGCAGTTGGATTTGCTCATGGTTTCAATATCCACTTTGAGTTTATCAAAGTTCCTGCGGATGTAGATGTCTTTATGTGTGCTCCTAAAGGACCAGGACACTTGGTGCGTCGTACTTATGAAGAAGGATTTGGTGTTCCAGCTCTTTATGCAGTATACCAAGATGCAACAGGAAATGCGAAAAACATTGCTATGGACTGGTGTAAAGGTGTTGGAGCAGCCCGTGTAGGTCTTCTTGAAACAACTTACAAAGAAGAAACTGAAGAAGATTTGTTTGGTGAACAAGCTGTACTTTGTGGTGGTTTGACTGCCCTTATCGAAGCAGGTTTCGAAGTCTTGACAGAAGCAGGTTACGCTCCAGAATTGGCTTACTTTGAAGTTCTTCACGAAATGAAATTGATCGTTGACTTGATCTACGAAGGTGGATTCAAGAAAATGCGTCAATCTATTTCAAATACTGCTGAGTACGGTGACTATGTATCAGGTCCACGTGTGATTACTGAGCAAGTTAAAGAAAATATGAAAGCTGTCTTGGCAGACATCCAAAATGGTAAATTTGCAAATGACTTTGTAAATGACTATAAAGCTGGACGTCCAAAATTGACTGCTTACCGTGAACAAGCAGCTAACCTTGAAATTGAAAAAGTTGGTGCAGAATTGCGTAAAGCAATGCCATTTGTTGGTAAAAATGACGATGATGCATTCAAAATCTATAACTAATTGATAGAAATTAAGGTGAAGGCGAGTTGGGGGACTAACTCGCTTTTATAATCAATTCCTTTCTCTTTTAAGAGGATGAATTGTGATAGTATGAAATAGTCTAGGAGAAAAAGATGTTAAGTTCAAAAGATATCATCAAGGCTCATAAGGTCTTGAATGGTGTGGTCGTTAATACACCGCTTGATTATGACCATTATTTATCGGAGAAGTATGGTGCTAAGATTTATTTGAAAAAGGAAAATGCTCAACGTGTTCGCTCTTTTAAAATTCGTGGTGCCTATTATGCCATTTCCCAGCTCAGCAAGGAAGAACGTGAGCGTGGGGTAGTCTGCGCTTCTGCGGGGAATCATGCGCAGGGAGTTGCCTATACTTGTAATGAGATGAAAATTCCTGCTACTATTTTTATGCCCATTACTACTCCGCAACAAAAGATTGGTCAAGTTCGCTTTTTTGGTGGGGATTTTGTAACCATTAAACTAGTTGGGGATACCTTTGATGCTTCAGCCAAAGCAGCTCAAGAATTTACAGTCTCTGAAAATCGTACCTTTATTGATCCTTTTGATGATGCCCATGTTCAAGCTGGTCAAGGGACAGTTGCTTATGAGATTTTAGAAGAAGCTCGAAAAGAATCGATTGATTTTGATGCTGTCTTGGTTCCTGTTGGAGGTGGTGGTCTCATTGCTGGGGTTTCTACCTATATCAAGGAAACAAGTCCAGAAATTGAAGTCATCGGAGTAGAGGCTAATGGGGCACGTTCCATGAAAGCTGCCTTTGAAGCTGGTGGGCCTGTCAAACTCAAAGAAATTGACAAATTTGCGGATGGGATTGCTGTACAAAAGGTAGGACAGTTGACCTATGAGGCGACTCGTCAACATGTTCAAACCTTGGTAGGTGTCGATGAGGGATTGATTTCTGAAACCTTGATTGACCTCTACTCTAAGCAAGGGATTGTTGCAGAACCTGCTGGAGCGGCTAGTATAGCCTCTTTAGAGGTTTTAGCTGAATATATCAAGGGGAAAACTATTTGTTGTATCATTTCTGGAGGAAATAATGATATCAACCGTATGCCAGAAATGGAAGAACGTGCCTTGATTTATGATGGGATCAAGCATTACTTTGTGGTTAATTTTCCACAGCGTCCAGGGGCCTTACGTGAGTTTGTAAATGATATCTTGGGGCCAAATGATGATATCACACGTTTTGAGTATATCAAACGAGCTAGCAAGGGGACAGGACCAGTATTGATTGGGATTGCCTTGGCAGATAAGCATGATTATGCAGGTTTGATTCGTCGAATGGAAGGGTTTGATCCATCTTATATTAACTTAAATGGTAATGAAACGCTCTATAATATGCTTGTCTGAGGACTAATAAAAAAATATCATATTATTTGCACAATAGATGTATAGGTGCTATAATGAAGGTGAAGAAAGGGGGCGATTCCTATGGACTTAGGAAATCGATTACGCTATTTCTATCACAAGTCATTATAGTACCTATTATTTTTTGATTCGGTTTATAGTAAGGTAGTAAAATTACTTGTTATATATAAGGAGTATTTTTAGAATACACCATTTTATATATGTCTAATCTAAAAATTGGCTAAATATAATAGGAATTAGAAGAAATAATCAATACTAATGAGAAGCCTTATACTGAGTTAACTGAGAAGAGTGATAAGATACTAAGAAGATAAAAACAGTGGAAAATATTGGAAGATAGGATACTATTGTTTCCTAACTACTCATCTTTTTATAGGTTTGAAGAAATAAAAAGGAATATTGATAAAGTAAATAAATAGTACCAGTTGAGCAGGTGAAAAGTGCTTATAAAGGCAGGAAGAATATCAAAGAAGGAGAAGAGAAATAATAGTTGGTAATAGTGTGGATTTAGATGCGTCTGCTATTGGAAATTTTGATTTTAAGTGGATAAATAGAATAAAGTTGAATATAAGACCTGTCTAAACTATCCCGAACTGGTAGTTGCAAATCATGAATATTTTTACAAATAAAAGAGTTAATAATACAATTATTTTAAAGGTGTTTACTAATGGTTTATAGTAAGTGAAAACCTATATATTATCGGCTTTAATAAGATAGTAATAGAAAAATAAATCATTAATTTTATTGAATATATGTTTTTTTATTGACAAAAGTCATAAAAACGTATACAATTAAATATCGTAAAGAAGAAAATAGGAGAAGGACATGGCTAAGTCAAACTTTGAAAAAGTAGAATCAGTTGTTGGCTGGGTTCGTGATAAGAAAATCACAGGCTACCGTATCTCTAAAGAAACGAATGCGCGTGAAATGTCTATCATTGCTCTAGCGCAGGGTCGTGCAAAAGTAAAAAATATTTCATTTGAAACAGCTCTAGGTTTAATTGATTTCTATGAAAAAAATCATGAAAAATTTGAAGATTAATCTTTGGATAATGGCGGATTCTTGAAAAGGGTCTGCCTTTTCATTTTGAGGACAACAAAAAGACTGCACGATTGATGCAGCCTTTTCTTTTTATTTGAGATAACGTTGAAGAAATTCTTTTGTACGTTCTTCTTTAGGATTGGTGAAGAGATCTTCTGGTTTGCCTTCTTCAGCAATAACACCCTTATCCATAAAGATAACACGGTGAGAGACATCACGGGCGAATTCCATCTCGTGGGTTACGACAATCATAGTCAAGCCTTCCTGAGCTAGATCTTGCATGATTTTGAGGACTTCTCCAACCATTTCTGGATCGAGAGCTGATGTTGGTTCATCAAAGAGAATAGCATCAGGATTCATAGAGAGGGCGCGTGCAATAGCCACACGTTGTTTTTGACCACCTGAGAGTTGTTTTGGTTTGGCTTGCCAGTAGCGTTCTCCCATGCCGACTTTTTCCAAGTTTTCTTTGGCAATCTTTTCAGCTTCTGTACGTTCACGTTTAAGGACAGTTGTCTGAGCGACGATTGTGTTTTCAAGGACGTTGAGATTTTCAAAGAGGTTAAAGGATTGGAAAACCATCCCTAACTTTTCACGGTATTGCGTGAGGTCATAGCCTTTTTCGAGGACGTTTTGTCCATGATAAAGGATTTGTCCATCAGTTGGTGTTTCAAGTAGGTTAATAGAGCGTAGGAAGGTCGATTTCCCGCTTCCAGAGCTTCCGATGATAGAGATAACCTCTCCCTTGTGGACAGTGAGTGAAATGTCTTTTAACACTTCGTTTTGTCCATAGGATTTTTTGAGGTGTTTAATTTCAAGGATTGCTTGTGTCATTATTTCAAATCCTCCGTTTGCATTTGGTTAGCACCTGTAGTATAGGTATCCATGTCCATACGGCGTTCGATGAAGCGTAGGATACGTGTTACGGTGAAGGTGAGGACAAAGTAAATCACGGCGATGATTGTAAATGTCTGGAAGTATTGATAGGTTTGAGTTGCCACGGTATTTCCTGAGAAATAAAGTTCGACAACAGAGATAACGTTCAATACAGATGTATCTTTGATATTGATGACAAATTCATTCCCAGTTGCTGGTAGGATGTTACGGACTACCTGAGGGAGGACAATCTTACGCATGGTCTGGTTATGGGTCATACCAAGAGCAGTCGCAGCTTCAAATTGTCCCTTGTCAACTGCTAGGATACCACCACGGACGATTTCAGTCATGTAGGCACCAGTATTAATCGAAACGATGAAGATAGCAGCCAGTGTGCGGTCAAGGTTGATACCGAAAGCTTGGGCAGTTCCATAGTAGATAACCATCGATTGAACAATCATTGGTGTACCACGGAAAATTTCAATGTAGACATTGAGGATCCAGCCGACTAGTTTTTGTAAGCCATAAATGGCTTTATTCTCAGAGAGAGGAGCAGTACGGAAGACACCAATGGCAAGTCCAATAATGAGACCTGTGATGGTTCCGATGATAGAGATTAAAAGAGTGATACCAGCACCACGCAAGAGTTGTTGCCAGTTTTCAGAAAGAATTTTAGCGACTTGGCTAAAGAAACTACTGCTAGTCTCTTCAGTTGTTGTAGCTTCGGCAGGTTGTTCCTTGATCATACGATCCATCAAGGCAACTTGGTCGTCTTTTGAAATGGTTTCAATGCTGGCATTGATTTGGCTAATACGATTGTCATCTTTACGAAGTCCAATGGCGATAGCTGTATCTTCTTCCCCAGTTTTGAAACCTGGTTCTACTTGGATCATCTTGAACTTAGAGTTAGCAGCTTCAGCAGTCAGAGCTTCTGGGCGTTCAGAGACATAGGCGTCGATGACACCAGCTTCAAGAGCTTGGCGCATTTGAGCGAAGTCTCCCATGGCTGTTTCTTTTTTAGCACCTGGGATTTGTGCAATCAAGTCGTAAAGGTAAACACCTTGTTGAGAAGTGATTTTCGCACCATTAAAGTCATCCAAAGATTTAGCACTTGCGTAGGCAGAATCTTTTTTGACAAGCAAAACTGGTTCGCTAGTGTAGTAACTGCTTGAAAAGGCAATTTCTTGTTTGCGCTCGGCAGTTGGACTCATACCTGCGATAATCATGTCAATCTTACCGGAAGTAAGGGCAGGGACTAGACCTTCCCACTTTGTTTTAACAACCAAAGGTTCTTTACCTAAGTCCTTAGCGATTTTCTTGGCAATTTGGACATCGTATCCATTGGCGTACTGGTTGGTTCCATCGATTTTGACAGCTCCGTTGCTATCATCATCCTGGGTCCAGTTAAAGGGAGCATATGCTGCTTCCATTCCGATGCGTAAATATTCATCAGCTTGAGCAACATTGACAAGTCCCAGCATCAGCAAGAGACTTGTGAAAATAGATAAGTATATTTTTCTCATGATTTCTCCTATTTCTAATCTATTAAAAAATAACTGTCTCCTATTTTATCGAAAAAAACTCTATTTTTCAATATAGGTAAGCCCTTACTTGAGAAAAAATGATATAATGATAGCAAAGATAAAAAGGGGGCTTAGTTGATGAAAAAAACTTTTTTCTTACTGGTGTTAGGCTTGTTTTGCCTTCTGCCACTCTCTGTTTTTGCCATTGATTTCAAGATAAATTCCTACCAAGGTGATTTGTATATTCATGCAGATAATACGGCGGAATTTAGACAGAAGATAGTTTATCAGTTTGAGGAGGACTTTAAGGGCCAAATCGTGGGACTTGGACGTGCTGGCAAGATGCCTAGTGGATTTGACATTGATCCTCATCCAAAGGTTCAGGCTGCGAAAAACGGTGCTGAACTGACAGATGTTACTAGCGAAGTGATAGAAGGAGCAGATGGTTATACTGTTAAAGTTTATAATCCAGGTCAAGATGGCGACACAGTTGAAGTTGACCTTGTCTGGAACTTAAAGAATCTGCTTTTTCTATATGATGACATCGCTGAATTAAATTGGCAACCTTTAACAGATAGTTCAGGGAATATTGGAAAGTTTGAATTTCATGTAAGGGGAGACAAGGGGGCTGAAAAACTCTTTTTCCATACAGGGAAACTTTTTAGAGAGGGAACGATTGAAAAGAGTAACCTTGATTATACTATCCGTTTAGACAATCTTCCGCCTAAGCGTGGAGTTGAATTGCATGCCTACTGGCCTCGAACTGATTTTGCTAGCGCTAGGGATCAGGGATTGAAAGGAAATCGTTTAGAAGAATTTAATAAGATAGAAGACTCGGTTTTTAAAGAAAAAGAGCAAAGTAAACAACTCGTTACCTGGGTCTTCCCTTTGATACTTTCTATCTCCTTGTTATTAAGTGTCTGTTTCTATTTTATTTATAGAAGAAAGACCACTCCTTCTGTCAAATATGCCAAAAATCATCGTATCTATGAACCACCAATGGAATTAGAGCCTATGGTTTTATCAGAGGCTGTCTACTCGACCTCCTTGGAGGAAGTGAGTCCTCTAACAAAAGGAGCAGGTAAATTTACCTTTGACCAACTTATTCAAGCTACCTTGCTAGATGTGATAGACCGTGGGAATGTCTCTATCATTTCAGAAGGAGATGCAGTTGGTTTGAGGCTAGTAAAAGAAGATGGTTTGTCAAGCTTTGAGAAAGACTGTCTAAATCTGGCCTTTTCAGGCAAAAAAGAAGAAACTCTATCCAATTTGTTTGCGGATTACAAGGTATCTGAGAGCCTTTATCGCGGAGCCAAAGCTGCTGATGAAAAACGGATTCAAGCAAGGGGGCATATGCTCAAATCTTCTTTCGAAGAAGTATTAAAAGAGATGCAAGAAGGAGTGAGAAATCGAGTTACCTTCTGGGGACTCCCAGATTACTATCGTCCTTTAACTGGTTTGGAAAAGGCCTTGCAAGTAGGTATGGGTGTCTTGACTATCTTGCCCCTATTTATCGGATTTGGTTTGTTCTTGTACAGTTTGGATGTTCATGCTTATTTATACCTCCCTTTGCCAATACTTGGTTTTCTAGGTTTAGTTTTGGCTGTTTTCTATTATTGGAAGCTTCGGCTAGATAATCGTGATGGTGTCCTGAATGAAGCAGGGGCAGAAGTCTACTATCTCTGGTCCAGTTTTGAAAATATGTTGCGTGAGATTGCACGATTGGATCAGGCTGAATTGGAAAGTATTGTGGTCTGGAATCGCCTCTTGGTCTATGCGACCTTATTTGGCTATGCAGACAAGGTCAGTCATTTGATGAAGGTTCATCATATTCAAGTGGGAAATCCAGATATCAATCTCTATGTAGATTATGGCTGGCACGGTATGTTTTATCATTCAAGCGCGCAAATGAGCCATTATGCCAGCATCGCAAACACAGCAAGTACCTATTCCGTATCTTCTGGAAATGGAAGTTCTGGCGGTGGCTTCTCCGGAGGTGGAGGCGGTGGCAGTATCGGTGCCTTTTAAAGAGAACTGTCACAGACTTAAAAAATATGCTATAATGGAAGATAGAAAAAGGAGTAATCTATGTATCTTATTGAAATTTTAAAATCTATCTTCTTCGGTATTGTTGAAGGAATTACGGAATGGCTGCCTATTTCAAGTACAGGTCACTTGATTTTAGCAGAGGAATTTATCCAATACCAAAATCAAAATGAAGTCTTTATGTCCATGTTTAATGTCGTGATTCAGCTTGGTGCGATTTTAGCGGTTATGGTCATTTACTTTAACAAGCTCAATCCTTTCAAACCGACTAAGGACAAGCAGGAAGTTCGTAAGACTTGGAGACTGTGGTTGAAGGTCTTGGTTGCCACTTTACCTTTGCTTGCCGTCTTTAAATTTGATGATTGGTTTGATACTCACTTCCATAATATGGTTTCAGTTGCTCTTATGTTGATTATTTATGGGATTGCCTTTATCTATTTGGAAAAGCGCAATAAAGCGCGTGCTATCGAGCCAAGTGTGACAGAGTTGGACAAGCTTCCTTATACGACAGCCTTCTATATCGGTCTTTTCCAAGTTCTTGCCCTTTTACCAGGAACTAGTCGTTCTGGGGCAACGATTGTCGGTGGTTTGTTGAATGGAACTAGTCGTTCTGTTGTGACAGAATTTACCTTCTATCTTGGAATTCCTGTTATGTTTGGAGCCAGTGCCTTAAAGATTTTCAAATTTATAAAAGCAGGACAGCTCTTGAACTTTGGGCAATTGTTCTTGCTCTTGGTTGCGATGGGAGTAGCTTTTGCAGTCAGCATGGTGGCTATTCGTTTCTTGACTAGCTATGTGAAAAAACACGACTTTACCCTTTTCGGTAAATACCGCATCGTGCTTGGTAGTGTTTTGCTACTTTACAGTTTTGTCCGTTTATTTGTATAAGAAAAACCTTGAAGGGGCAGCTCTTCAAGGTTTTAAAATCCAGTCACGGTAATCCCCAGCAGGCGGACACCTCTTTCTTTCTCGATTAACTCTTCATAGAGTTGCAGGGCTATTTGGCTTATCTGACTAGCATCCTGTGTTTTTTGAGCAAGACTTTTTCGTTTAGTAAGAGTTGAAAAGTCCTCGTAGCGGATTTTCAAAATGACAATTTTTCCAGCTTTTTCTTGTTGACTGAGATTGAGAGCGACTCTTTCTGATAGAAGAGTCAGCTCTTTTTTGATATCTTCCTCGGCACGGAGAATCTTCCCGTAGGTTTTCTCTTTCCCGATTGATTTACGGATATGATTGGATTTGACGGGGGAATTGTGAATACCACGAGCCTTTCGATACAGGTCATAGCCCAGTCTGCCAAAGCGGTCTATTAGGGTTACCTCAGGGACTTCAAGTAGGTCAGCGCCAGTAAAAACACCCATTTGATGAAGTCTTTCCACTGTCTTTTTTCCTACTCCATGAAATTTGGAAATATCCATTTGTTTGAGAAAATCCTCAGCCTGGTCAGGTAGAATCACTGTCAGACCATGTGGTTTTTGATAATCGCTCGCCATTTTAGCTAAGAATTTGTTGTAAGAAACGCCAGCAGAAGCAGTTAGATGGAGTTCTTGCCAAATATCTTTTTGAATGAGGCGAGCGATTTTGACCGCTGATTTGATACCGAGTTTATTTTCTGTTACATCCAAATAGGCTTCGTCAATGCTCATAGGTTCTATTAAATCTGTATAGCGCTTAAAAATAGCTCGAATTTGGAGTCCCACAGCTTTATATTTTTCATAATTTCCTGAGATGAAGACGGCCTGGGGGCAACGTTCGTAGGCTTCTTTAGAACTCATGGCTGAATGGACACCAAAAGCTCGCGCCTCATAGCTACAAGTGGAAACGACACCACGCCCACCTGTTTGCCGAGGGTCGCTTCCGATAATGACAGGTTTTCCTCTAAGTTTAGGATTATCTCTGATTTCTACCGCAGCAAAAAAGGCATCCATGTCAATATGGATGATCTTTCTTGACAAATCATTTAACAAAGGAAAAATCAACATGCCTGGCCCCCCTTTTTACAGCTTATTTTATTTTATTATACCCTTTTTTCTGAAAAAAAGAAAAAAGGACTTTATTTTTTCAAAAATATAATACAGTTTGGGGCAAAATATAGACTGTTTTAGAAAAGAAAGTGTAAAAACAGGGATTTTTCGCTTGTTGAAATCGGTTACTGTGTGGTATACTTGTCTCATGAATGTAACAGATGGTTGTTACTAGAAAGAAAAAAGAGGACATTAACATGGTTGTTAAGACAGTTGTTGAAGCACAAGATATTTTTGACAAAGCTTGGGAAGGCTTCAAAGGCGTAGATTGGAAAGAAAAAGCAAGTGTATCACGCTTCGTACAAGCTAACTACACACCTTACGATGGAGACGAAAGCTTCCTTGCAGGACCAACAGAACGTTCACTTCACATCAAAAAAATTGTAGAAGAAACTAAGGCTCACTACGAAGAAACTCGTTTCCCAATGGACACTCGTCCAACATCTATTGCTGACATTCCAGCAGGATTTATCGATAAAGAAAACGAAGTTATCTTCGGTATCCAAAACGATGAACTCTTCAAATTGAACTTCATGCCAAAAGGTGGTATCCGTATGGCTGAAACTACTTTGAAAGAAAATGGATACGAACCAGACCCAGCTGTTCACGAAATCTTCACTAAATACGTAACAACAGTTAACGACGGTATCTTCCGTGCTTACACTTCAAACATTCGTCGCGCTCGTCACGCTCACACTGTAACTGGTCTTCCAGATGCATACTCACGCGGACGTATCATCGGTGTTTACGCACGTCTTGCTCTTTACGGTGCAGACTACTTGATGCAAGAAAAAGTAAACGACTGGAATGCAATCGAAGAAATCGATGAAGAAACAATCCGTCTTCGTGAAGAAATCAACCTTCAATACCAAGCATTGCAACAAGTTGTTCGCTTGGGTGACCTTTACGGAGTTGATGTTCGCAAACCAGCTATGAACGTTAAAGAAGCTATTCAATGGGTTAACATCGCCTTCATGTCTGTCTGCCGTGTTATCAACGGTGCTGCTACATCTCTAGGACGTGTACCAATCGTTTTGGACATCTTTGCAGAACGTGACCTTGCTCGTGGTACATTTACTGAATCAGAAATCCAAGAATTCGTTGATGATTTCGTTATGAAACTTCGTACAGTTAAATTTGCTCGTACAAAAGCTTACGACCAATTGTACTCAGGTGACCCAACTTTCATCACAACTTCTATGGCTGGTATGGGTAACGACGGTCGTCACCGTGTTACTAAGATGGACTACCGTTTCTTGAATACTCTTGACAACATCGGTAACTCTCCAGAACCAAACTTGACAGTTCTTTGGACTGATAAATTGCCATACAACTTCCGTCGCTACTGTATGCACATGAGCCACAAACACTCTTCTATCCAATACGAAGGTGTAACAACAATGGCTAAAGACGGATATGGTGAAATGAGCTGTATCTCATGCTGTGTCTCTCCACTTGACCCAGAAAATGAAGAACAACGCCACAACATCCAGTACTTCGGTGCGCGTGTAAACGTATTGAAAGCCCTTCTTACTGGTTTGAACGGTGGTTACGACGATGTTCACAAAGACTACAAAGTATTTGACATCGAACCAATCCGTGACGAAGTTCTTGAATTTGAATCAGTTAAAGCTAACTTTGAAAAATCTCTTGACTGGTTGACTGACACTTACGTAGATGCTTTGAACATCATCCACTACATGACTGATAAGTACAACTACGAAGCTGTTCAAATGGCCTTCTTGCCAACTAAACAACGCGCTAACATGGGATTCGGTATCTGTGGATTTGCTAACACTGTTGACACATTGTCAGCTATCAAATACGCTACAGTTAAACCAATCCGTGATGAAAATGGCTACATCTACGATTACGAAACAATCGGTGAATACCCACGTTGGGGTGAAGATGACCCACGTTCAAACGAATTGGCAGAATGGTTGATCGAAGCTTACACAACTCGTCTACGTAGCCACAAACTTTATAAAGACGCTGAAGCTACAGTATCACTTTTGACAATCACATCTAACGTTGCTTACTCTAAACAAACTGGTAACTCACCAGTCCACAAAGGTGTATACCTCAACGAAGATGGTTCTGTGAACTTGTCTAAACTTGAATTCTTCTCACCAGGTGCTAACCCATCTAATAAAGCTAAAGGTGGGTGGTTGCAAAACTTGAACTCACTTTCTAGCCTTGACTTTAGTTATGCAGCTGATGGTATCTCATTGACTACTCAAGTTTCACCTCGCGCTCTTGGTAAGACTCGTGACGAACAAGTTGATAACTTGGTAACAATTCTTGATGGTTACTTCGAAAACGGTGGACAACACGTTAACTTGAATGTTATGGACTTGAACGATGTTTACGAAAAAATCATGTCAGGTGAAGACGTTATCGTACGTATCTCTGGATACTGTGTAAACACTAAATACCTCACTCCAGAGCAAAAAACTGAATTGACACAACGTGTATTCCACGAAGTTCTTTCAATGGATGATGCCTTGGATGCATTGAATTAAGATTATATAAAATAATACAAAGAAGGACTAGTTAAAAGCTAGTTCTTCTTTTTGTAAAATTTATTGGTCAATTAAAGTCAAATCTCTTGACCTTTTCTGACTAATGTAGTATATTATGAACGTAAGGTAAATGAAAGCCTTACTAGAACACTTATGCTCAATGAAAATCAACGAGCAAACTAGGAAGCTAGACGCAGGTTGCTCAAAACACTGTTTTGAGATTGCAGATAGAGCTGACGTGGTTTGAAGAGATTTTCGAAGAGTATTATTTAAAGTAAAATAGAAAGAGGTGTGTCTATGTTTAATCTAGAAATCTTCAGAAATAAAGATAGTCTACTCCTGCTTGAAAAAGAAAAACCAGAAATAGTACGTAGAGTAGCGATTTAGCTAGTCTAAATTTTTTAAAATAAAAGTCAAAGATAGTCAATATCAGTAATAATAACTAAGTAAATAAAAAGAGGTAAAGAATATGAACAACAACTTTAATAATTTTAACAACATGGATGATTTGTTTAACCAATTGATGGGTGGTATGCGAGGATACAGTTCTGAAAATCGCCGTTACTTGATTAATGGACGTGAAGTCACACCTGAGGAATTTGCTCACTATCGTGCAACTGGTCAATTGCCAGGAAATGCAGAAGCTGATGGACAAATGAAACAACAGGCTTCAGGTATGAAACAAGATGGTGTCCTTGCTAAACTGGGTCGAAACTTGACAGCAGAAGCACGTGAGGGTAAGCTGGATCCTGTTATCGGACGAAATAAGGAAATTCAAGAAACATCTGAAATCCTTTCACGCCGTACCAAGAACAATCCTGTTTTAGTCGGAGACGCAGGTGTTGGTAAGACAGCAGTTGTCGAAGGCTTAGCACAAGCTATTGTGAATGGTGATGTTCCAGCTGCTATTAAGAATAAGGAAATTATTTCCATTGATATTTCTAGACTTGAAGCTGGTACTCAATACCGCGGTAGTTTTGAAGAAAACGTTCAAAACTTAGTCAATGAAGTGAAAGAAGCGGGAAATATCATTCTCTTCTTTGATGAAATTCACCAAATACTTGGTGCTGGATCTACTGGAGGTGACAGTGGTTCTAAGGGACTTGCGGATATTCTTAAGCCAGCCCTATCTCGTGGGGAATTGACCGTTATTGGGGCAACGACTCAAGACGAATACCGTAACACCATCTTGAAGAATGCGGCTCTTGCTCGTCGTTTCAATGAAGTCAAAGTCAATGCTCCTTCAGCAGAGGATACATATAAAATCCTTCAAGGAATTCGTGATCTCTATCAACAACATCACAATGTCATCTTGCCAGACGAAGTCTTGAAAGCAGCGGTAGATTATTCAGTCCAATACATTCCTCAACGTAGCTTGCCAGATAAGGCTATCGACCTTGTCGATGTTACGGCGGCTCACTTGGCAGCTCAGCATCCAGTAACAGATGTTCATGCTGTTGAACGTGAAATTGAGGCAGAAAAAGACAAGCAAGAAAAAGCAGTTGAGGCAGAAGATTTTGAAGCAGCTCTAAACTATAAAACACGCATTGCAGAATTGGAAAAGAAAATCGAAAACCATACAGAAGATATGAAAGTGACTGCAAGTGTCAACGATGTGGCTGAATCTGTAGAACGAATGACGGGTATCCCAGTATCACAAATGGGAGCGTCAGATATCGAACGTTTGAAAGATATGGCTCATCGCTTGCAAGATAAGGTAATCGGTCAAGATAAGGCGGTAGAAGCAGTAGCTCGTGCTATCCGTCGTAACCGTGCTGGTTTTGATGAAGGCAATCGCCCAATCGGAAGCTTCCTCTTTGTAGGACCAACTGGCGTTGGTAAGACAGAGCTTGCTAAGCAATTGGCGCTAGATATGTTTGGAACCAAGGATGCGATCATTCGTTTGGATATGTCTGAATACAGTGACCGCACAGCCGTTTCTAAGCTAATTGGTACAACAGCAGGATATGTGGGTTATGATGACAATAGCAATACCTTAACAGAACGTGTTCGTCGCAATCCATACTCTATCATTCTCTTGGATGAAATTGAAAAGGCTGATCCTCAAGTCATTACCCTTCTCCTCCAAGTCTTGGATGATGGTCGTTTGACTGATGGTCAAGGAAATACCGTTAACTTTAAAAACACAGTCATTATCGCAACATCAAATGCTGGTTTTGGCTATGAAGCCAACTTGACAGAAGATGCGGACAAACCAGAATTGATGGATCGTTTGAAACCATTCTTCCGCCCAGAATTCCTTAACCGCTTTAATGCAGTTATCGAGTTCTCGCACTTGACCAAGGAAGACCTTTCTAAGATTGTGGACTTGATGTTAGCTGAAGTTAACCAAACTTTGGCTAAGAAAGACATTGATTTGGTAGTCAGTCAAGCAGCTAAGGACTATATCACAGAAGAAGGTTATGACGAAGTCATGGGTGTTCGTCCGCTCCGTCGCGTGGTTGAACAAGAAATTCGTGATAAGGTGACAGACTTCCATTTGGATCACCTAGATGCCAAACACCTAGAAGCAGATATGGAAGATGGCGGTTTGGTTATTCGTGAAAAAGCCTAAGACAAAATTTTGAGGATAAAAAAGAAGGAGCCAGCTGAAAAACTGGTTCCTTTTTTGTGTTTAAATCACATGACGCTCAAAGGCATCATCTGAAATCCCTTGTTCAAGGATGAGTTTCGCCCATTCTTTAGCAGAGAAGAGGCTGTGGTCCTTATAGTTTCCGCAAGATTCGATGGTTGTTCCAGGAACATCTTCCCAAGTAGTGGTTTCAGCGATTTCCTTAAGCGAATCCTTGATAACAGCTGCAATTTCGGCGCTGGTATGGCGCCCCCACATAATCATGTGGAAGCCTGTGCGGCAACCAAATGGTGAACAGTCAATCATGCCGTCGATGCGGGTACGGATGAGCTTGGCTAAGAGGTGCTCGATAGTGTGAAGGCCAGCAGTAGGGATAGAGTCTTCATTGGGTTGCACTAAACGAATATCATAATTGGAGATGATGTCTCCCTTTGGCCCTGTTTCTTCCCCAATCAAGCGAACATAGGGTGCTTTAACTATGGTGTGGTCAAGTTCAAAACTTTCAACAATAACTTCTTTTGACATGGTAAATCCTTTCAGTTTTTTCCTATCATTATAACATAAAGCTGGCTCCTGGGACAGAGAGAAAACCTCTCCGAGAGTGGAGAGGTTGAAATCTTTATTTACGATACAAGCGGTCGTATTGGTAGTAAGGGTCAAAGGTTACATTGATACCCAGTTTACGAAGGACATTCTTGTCTTCATCTGTCAAGATGATGGTTGAGTGGGCTTCGCTTCCTTTGAGGTTGCCAAGTTCTTCCATAGCACGAGCAGCATCAGGATTTTCCGTAGCTGTGATAGCAAGTGCAATCAGGATTTCATTTGAATGAAGGCGTGGATTGCGGCTACCCAGATGATCGATCTTAAGACCTTGGATTGGCTTAACAACTTCAGGTTCGATTAGTTTTACTTCTTTAGCAATGTCAGCTGATTTCTTGATGGCGTTGATAAGAGCAGCGGCTGTAGGACCAAAGAGTTCTGAGTTCTTACCAGTGACAATTTCCCCAGTTGGCAATTCAAGGGCTAGGGCTGGTCCGCCAGTTTCTTCAGCTTTTTGGCGTGCAGCAACCGCAACCTTACGGTCTGCTGGTGTGATGCCGAGGTCATTCATAAGCAACTCGATTTTCTTGACAGCTGCTTCGCCAACTTTTTCGGCTTTAAAATCAAGAACAGTTTGATAGTAGCGGCGGATGATTTCTTGTTTAGAAGCTTCGACAGCAGCTTCATCATCTGTAATAGCGAAACCAACCATGTTGACACCCATATCTGTCGGAGAAGCGTATGGAGATTTACCAAGGATACGTTCTAACATGCGCTTGAGCACTGGGAAAATCTCGATATCACGGTTGTAGTTGACAGTGGTTTCTCCGTAGGTTTGGAGATGGAAGGGGTCAATCATGTTGACATCATCAAGGTCAGCTGTGGCAGCCTCGTAGGCCAAATTGACTGGGTGATGAAGGGGAAGATTCCAAACTGGAAAGGTTTCAAATTTAGCGTAACCAGACTTGATACCATTGATTTGGTCGTGGTACATATTGGACATACAGGTTGCCAATTTTCCAGAACCAGGTCCAGGAGCAGTTACGACAATCAAGTTACGACTGGTTTTGATGTAGTCGTTTTTCCCCATTCCTTCTGGAGAAATGATGTGGTCCATATCCGTCGGATATCCTTTGATTGGATAGTGAAGATAAGAATCAATTCCGTTTTTCTCAAGTTGGTTGCGGAAGGCATCTGCAGCTAGTTGGCCAGCGTACTGTGTAATGACCACTGAGCCGACAAAAATTCCCAGCTCATTGAATTTATCAATCAAACGAAGAACTTCTTGGTCATAAGAAATGCCCAAGTCACCACGTGCTTTGGAATGCTCGATATTGCTAGCATTAATAGCAATCACAACCTCAACCTGCTCTTTCAATTCTTGCAAGAGCTTGATTTTGTTGTCAGGCTCATAACCTGGAAGAACACGAGCAGCGTGGAAATCTTCTAACATTTTGCCACCAAACTCCAAGTAGAGCTTGCCGTCAAATTGGTTAATGCGCTCCAAAATGTGGTCGCGCTGTAGATTCAAATATTGTTCAGAACTAAAAGCTTGTTTTTTCATTTTTTTACCTCTGACCTCTATTATAATAAAAAATTGGCAGTTAGGAAACTATGGAGTTAAAAAAGGAATCAAAAAGATTAGGCAAACGCTTGCATAAATTTTTAAAAAGCGCTATCATAGACTACAGATTATTAAAATAATGAGGTAATAAGATGCAAGAAAAATGGTGGCACAATGCCGTAGTCTATCAAGTCTATCCTAAGAGCTTTATGGATAGCAACGGAGATGGAATTGGCGATTTGCCAGGAATTACCAGTAAGTTAGACTATCTAACCAAGCTGGGGATTACAGCGATTTGGCTTTCTCCTGTTTATGATAGTCCTATGGATGATAATGGCTATGATATTGCTTATTATCAAGCGATTGCGGCTATTTTTGGGACCATGGAGGATATGGACCAACTGATCGCGGAAGCTAAGAAACGTGATATTCGTATCATCATGGACTTGGTGGTCAATCATACCTCAGATGAACATGCTTGGTTTGTTGAGGCCTGTGAAAATCCTGATAGCCCTGAGCGAGATTACTATATCTGGCGGGATGAACCCAACGATTTAGATTCTATCTTTAGTGGTTCTGCTTGGGAATACGATGAAAAGTCAGGTCAATATTATCTCCACTTTTTCAGTAAGAAACAGCCTGATCTCAACTGGGAAAATGAAAAACTTCGTCAGAAAATTTATGAGATGATGAACTTCTGGATTGATAAAGGCATTGGTGGTTTCCGCATGGATGTCATTGACATGATTGGGAAAATTCCTGATGAGAAGGTAGTCAATAATGGTCCTATGCTCCACCCTTATCTCAAGGAGATGAATCAGGCGACCTTTGGAGATCAGGATCTCTTGACAGTAGGGGAAACATGGGGAGCAACGCCAGAGATTGCCAAGCTCTACTCGGATCCAAAAGGGCAAGAATTGTCTATGGTCTTCCAGTTTGAACATATCTGTCTTCAGTATCAGGAAGGGCAACCTAAATGGCATTATCAAAAAGAGTTGAATATAGCTAAGTTGAAAGAGATTTTCAACAAATGGCAGACAGAGTTAGGAGTTGAGGACGGTTGGAATTCGCTCTTTTGGAACAATCATGACCTCCCTCGTATCGTCTCAATCTGGGGAAATGACCAAGAATACCGCGAAAAATCTGCCAAAGCCTTTGCCATCTTACTTCATCTCATGAGAGGAACTCCTTATATCTACCAAGGTGAGGAGATTGGGATGACCAACTATCCGTTTGAAACACTGGACCAAGTAGAAGATATTGAATCCCTCAACTATGCGCGTGAAGCTCTTGAAAAAAGTGTTCCGATGGAAGAAATCATGGACAGTATCCGTGTCATTGGACGTGACAATGCCCGTACTCCAATGCAATGGGATGAGAGCAAAAATGCTGGTTTCTCAACAGGTCAACCTTGGTTAGCAGTGAATCCAAACTATCAAGCAATCAACGTTCAAGAAGCATTGGCAAATCCAGATTCTATTTTCTATACCTATCAGAAACTGGTCCAAATTCGTAAGGAAAACAGCTGGCTGATTCGAGCTAACTTTGAATTGCTTGATACTGCTGATAAGGTTTTTGCCTATATCCGTAAAGATGGGGACCGTCGTTTCTTAGTTGTGGCTAACTTGTCCAATGAAGAGCAAGACTTGATCGTAGAAGGAACCGTCAAATCGGTATTAATTGAAAACACCGTGGCTCAAGAAGTTTTTGAAAAACAAATCTTGGCTCCATGGGATGCTTTCTGTGTGGAATTACTATAAACATTTTTTACAGAAAAATCTAAAAATGAAATCGTATAAAAACAAGGGAGGATTGTATGAAAGACAGAAATCCTTTGTTTTTTTATGACTAAGATTTATAAACTTTCATTCTAGAAATTCAATTAACTTTACAAATTCCCACTATTTTGGTAAAATAAATCTATGTTACAAAAACTAACATAAAGGAGAAAGAAGATGACTACAAAAAAGCGTATCCTTAGTGCAGGCCTGACTTTTGCAGCTGCCTTGCTTTTAGCTGCTTGCGGACAATCAGGTTCAGATACAAAAACTTACTCATCAACTTTTAGTGGAAACCCAACTACTTTTAACTACCTATTAGACTACTACGCTGATAATACAGCCATCATTACCAACCTAGTTGATGGCTTGCTTGAAAATGACAATCATGGAAACCTAGTTCCGTCTTTGGCAGAAGACTGGTCTGTTTCAAGCGACGGTCTGACTTATACCTATAAACTGAGAAAAGATGCCAAATGGTTCACGGCTGACGGTGAAGAGTATGCCCCAGTCAAGGCACAAGATTTTGTGACAGGTATCAAGTACGCAGTGGATAATAAATCACAGGCCATTGACTTGATTCAAAACTCGATCAAGGGCTTGAATGATTATATTACAGGAGCGGATTCTGACTTTTCTAAGGTTGGGGTGAAGGCCATTGACGACCAGACTGTTGAGTATACTTTGGCACGTCCAGAGCCTTACTGGAATTCAAAAACAACCAACAGTATTCTTTTCCCAGTGAATGAAGAGTTTTTAAACTCAAAAGGGAAAGATTTTGGCACCCTATCTCCAGATAGCATTCTCTACAGCGGACCTTATTTGTTAAAAGATTTCACATCAAAATCATCGATCGAGTATGTGAAGAATCCGCATTACTATGATCATGACAAAGTATCGATTGAACACGTAAAATTGGCTTACTTTGATGGTTCGGACCAAGAATTGACCATCCGTAACTTTGAAAGTGGAGCTTATTCTATCGCTGGAGTTTATCCAAATAGTTCTAACTTTGCTAAGATCAAGGAAAAATATAAGGATAATATCGTCTATAGTTTGCAGGACAAGACTTCTTGGTATTTTAATTTCAACGTCAACCGTAAGGCATACAACCATACGTCTAAAACGACAGATGAGCAGAAGAAGTCAACTGAGACGGCTGTCTTGAACAAGAACTTCCGCCAAGCAGTGAACTTTGCCTTGGACCGCACAGCCTATTCTGCCCAGTCAAATGGGGAAGAAGCAGCTAGCAAGACTCTTCGTAACACCCTAGTGCCTCCAACATTTGTCCAAGTTGGAGACAAGACCTTTGGAGAAGTAGTCGCTTCTAAATTGGTCAACTATGGCACAGAATGGTCAGATATTAACTTGGCAGATGCTCAGGATGCCTATTTTAACAAAGAAAAAGCCCAAGCAAAATTTGCGGAAGCTAAAAAAGAATTGGCAAGTCAAGGTGTGACTTTCCCTATTCACTTGGATGTGGCTGTTGATCAGACAAGTAAAAATGCTGTGACAGGCATGAACTCAGTTAAGCAGACCCTTGAGTCAGTTTTAGGTGCTGATAACATTGTCATTGATGTTCAACAACTTTCAACAGATGATTTTAATAACGTAGCCTTTTTAGCGCCAACGCCAGCTGATCGAGACTACGATTTGAACTTTGATGGCTGGGTAGGTGACTACCAAGATCCGTCAACTTATCTCAATCCTTTCAATGCAGAGGATGGGTTCTACCTCAAGATTTTTGGTTTAGATGCTCAAGAGGATAAAGCTAAGATTGCTAGCTTGGGGCTTGATACCTACACCAAGATGCTCAAAGATGCAGATAGTGAAAATAAAGATGTAGCCAAACGCTATGAAAAATATGCTGAAGCACAGGCTTGGATGATTGACAATTCTCTGATTATGTCAGCCATGTCAAGTGGTGGAACAGCTTCTGTAACCAAAGTGACGCCATTTACAAGAGGCTATTCACTGGTCGGCATCAAGGGTGATGGCAATAACTACAAGTATATGAAACTGCAAAAAGATACTGTGACAACCAAACAGTATGAAGAAGCCAAGGCCAAATGGGAGCAAGAAAGCAAAAAAGCAATCGAAAAAGCTCAAAAAGAAGCAGAAAATCATGTTAAATAGATTATCGAGGTTCCGTAAGGGACCTCGTTTGTTATATTTTTGATTCTTCTGTCTATGAAACGAGAATGTCAAAATAGGAAACGATAGATACTATACAGGTTATAAAAAACAATTATTCCTTCGGAGTACATTTAGAAGATGCATTGAAAACGCTGATAAAAAAAGGAATAAATGGAAATTATTTCATGATTGTGATATAATAATTCTGATAATCAACATATAGGGGAAAACTATGAATAAACGTTCAAAAAGAGCCCGTTCGGGTAAAGTTAAGCGGAGTATTAATATAGCCTTATTAACCATTTATGTATTATTGGGTGGTTTTTTGCTGTTCTTGATTTTTAGACATAATATATTGGCGTTTAGATATCTGAATGTTATGACGGCAGCTGTAGTGATTTTGGTCGCTTTAGCGAGTCTGCTTTTGATCATTTATAGAAAAGCAGAAAAGTTTACGATTTTCTTTTTAACACTAGCTATTTTAATGAGTTCAGTTTCTTTTTTTGCATTGCAACAATTTGTAGGCTTTACTAGTCATATCAATTCTACGTCAAATTACTCAGAATACTCAATGAGTGTTGTTGTTCTGAAAGATAGTGACGTTCATAATGTCACACAACTAGATAGTGTTACAGGGCCAACGGATACAGATAATGAGAACATTCAAAAATTGATAGCTGATATCAAAGCTAGTCAGAGCAAAGAATTGACTGTTGAACAAAGCACGTCATATCTTGCGGCTTATAAGAGTTTGGTATCAGGTGAAGCGAAAGCAATTGTATTAAATAGCGTCTTTGAAAATATTATAGAATCTGAATACCCTGATTACGCATCAAAAATTAGGAAAATCTACACTAAAAATATCACCAAAGAAGTAGCTGCTCCTAAAGTTTCTAAGAACAAGTCCTTCAATGTCTATGTGAGTGGTATTGACACTTACGGACCAATTAGTTCGGTTTCTCGTTCAGATGTCAATATTTTGATGACTGTAAATCGAGATTCTAAAAAAATTTTATTAACAACTACCCCTCGAGATTCCTATGTTCCGATTGCAGACGGAGGGAATAATCAAAAAGATAAGTTGACTCATGCAGGTATTTATGGAGTAGACTCATCTATTCATACTTTGGAAAATCTTTATGGAGTTGATATTAACTACTATGTTCGCTTGAACTTCACTTCGTTCTTGAAATTGATTGACCTTTTAGGTGGTGTAGATGTGTACAATGATCAGGAGTTTACATCTCGTCACGGGAAGTTCCATTTCCCAGTAGGAAATGTTCATTTAGATTCTGAGCAAGCTCTTGGGTTTGTTCGTGAGCGCTACTCTTTAGCTGATGGGGATCGTGACCGTGGTCGTAATCAACAAAAGGTCATCGTCGCAATCATTCAGAAATTAACTTCTACCGAAGCATTGAAAAATTATAGTGATATCATTCAAGGCTTGCAAGATTCCCTTCAAACAAATATGCCGATCGAAACGATGATGGATTTGGTTAATACTCAATTGGAGAGTGGTGGCAGTTATAAAGTCAACTCTCAAGATCTCAAAGGTACAGGTCGAATGGGACTTCCTTCTTATGCTATGCCAGATAGTAACCTCTATATGATGGAAATCGATGATAGTAGTCTAGCAGCTGTTAAAAGTGCGATACAAGATGTGATGGAGGGAAGATGATATGATTGATATCCACTCTCACATTGTTTTTGATGTAGATGACGGCCCAAAGTCTATAGAAAATAGTAAATCTCTTTTAAGAGAAGCATATAATCAAGGGGTTCGAATGATAGTTTCGACTTCACATCGTCGAAAAGGGATGTTTGAGACTCCAGAAGAAAAAATAGCGACGAATTTTTTAAAGGTTCGTGAGATTGCTAAAGAAGTGGCAGATGATTTGGTCATTGCTTATGGAGCAGAGATATACTATACTCCAGATGTTCTAGAAAAACTTGAAAACAAGCGTATTCCTACTCTCAATGATAGTCGTTATGCTTTGATTGAATTTAGTATGAATACACCCTATCGCGATATTCATAAAGGGTTAAGCAATATTTTGATGTTAGGGATTACACCAGTGATTGCTCATATTGAACGTTATGATGCGTTGGAAAACAATGAAAAACGTGTTCAAGAACTGATTGATATGGGATGCTATACGCAAGTAAATAGTTCTCATGTTCTAAAACCTAGGCTCTTTGGCGAAACCTATAAATTTATGAAAAAGAGAGCCCAATATTTTTTGGAGAGAGACCTGGTTCATGTCATTGCAAGTGATATGCATAACTTAGATAGTAGACCCCCTTATATGGAGGAGGCTTATCAGATTATTTCTAAAAAGTATGGTAAAGCCAAGGCTGAAGAACTATTTGTAGAGAACCCTAGGAAAATTATAATGGATCAAATAATTTAGGAGAAAATATGAAAGAACAAAATACTATGGAAATCGATGTATTTCACCTGCTTAAAATTCTTTGGAAACGAAAAATTCTAATTGCATTGGTAGCAATTGTAGCTGGAGCTTTAGCTTTTGCTTATAGTGCTTTTATCGTTAAACCGGAGTTCACTAGTACTACACGGATTTATGTAGTTAACCGTAATCAGGGAGATAAGCCTGGTTTGACAAACCAAGACTTGCAAGCTGGATCATACTTGGTTAAAGACTATCGTGAAATTATTTTGTCTCAAGATGTTTTGGAAAAAGTTACATCTAATTTAAAATTAGATCTATCACCAAAAGCTTTGGCTAGTAAAATCAAAGTAACCGTACCAGTCGATACCCGTATCGTTTCTATTTCAGTTAATGATAGAGTCCCTGAGGAAGCTAGTCGTATTGCTAACTCATTGAGAGAAGTTGCCGCTGAAAAGATTATCAGTATCACACGCGTTTCTGATGTCACAACACTTGAAGAAGCTCGTCCGGCTACAGCACCATCTTCTCCAAATATTCGTAGAAATACAATTATCGGGCTACTTGGAGGAACAGCCTTTATGGTTATCGCTGTTCTTATCGTTGAACTGGTTGACACACGAGTGAAACGTCCAGAGGATATTGAAGATGTTATGCAAATCGCATTGTTGGGAGTTGTTCCAAATTTGGATAAGTTGAAATAGGAGAGAGATATGCCGACATTAGAAATAGCACAGAAAAAATTAGATCTGGCCAAAAAAGCGGAAGAATACTATAATGCCTTGCGTACGAATATACAATTGAGTGGAAATAATTTACAAGTAATTTCTATCACTTCTGTAAAACCGGGTGAAGGAAAGTCAACGACTTCTACAAATATTGCTTGGGCATTCGCGCGTGCAGGTTACAAGACCCTGTTAGTAGATGCTGATATTCGTAATTCTGTCATGTCAGGTGTCTTCAAGTCACGTGAAAAAATTACTGGATTGACAGAATTTTTATCTGGAACAACAGACCTATCTCATGGTTTATGTGATACCAATGTTGAGAATCTATTTGTGGTTCAAGCTGGGTCTATCTCACCCAACCCAACTGCTTTATTGCAAAGTGAAAATTTTAGCACTATGATTGACACACTTCGCAAGTATTTTGATTATATTATTGTTGATACAGCGCCTATTGGTATCGTTATCGACGCAGCTATTATTACACAAAAATGTGATGCATCTGTTTTAGTTACTGCGGTAGGAGAAGCTAACAGAAAAGATGTTCAGAAGGCTAAAGGTCAATTGGAACAAACGAATAAACCATTCTTAGGAGTTGTATTAAATAAATTCAATACTTCAGCTGAGAAATATGGTTCTTACGGTGAGTATGGTTCTTACGGTAAAAAATAAGGGATAGACTAAGGAAGTAGTTATGGAAGAGAAAGGGATAAAAATATCTCTGGCAGTAATCCAGAGTTTTATAGTAGTGTTACTGGGGTATTCTCTTAGTTTTGTTAAAGAGACAGATATTCTTTCAACAACAATGATTGTCCTATATATTCTCCACTACATCGTATTTTATTTTAGCGATTACGGTCAAGATTTTTTTAGACGAGGAAATTTGATTGAATTTGTTTGCTTGACAAAATATATCATTTTCTTTGCATTGGCAATTAGTCTTTCTAATTTCTTTTTAGAAGAACGCTTTAGTATCTCTAGACGAGGTATGGTGTATTTCTTAACCTTACACTCGATTCTAATGTATCTAGTCAATATTTGTATCAAGTATTATTCGAAACGGATATTTCCTAATTTGAAATGGAGTAAAAAACTATTCTTGATTACAGCAACATCTAGAGTTGAGAAAGTGATGGATAAATTACTTGATGCTGGTGATTTCTTTGGAGAACTGGTGGCAGTTAGTGTATTAGATAAACCTAATTTCCAACATGATACTATTACAGTCGTACCAGTCGAAGATATTTTAAATTTTGCAACTCACGAAGTTGTGGACGAAGTGTTTATCAATCTTCCTAGTGAAGAATATGATATTGGTGAATTTATTTCTCGTTTTGAAACGATGGGAATTGATGTAACGGTTAATCTAAATGCTTTTGACCATAATCTAGGGCGTGACAAGAAAATCCGTGGGATGGCTGGTCTAAATGTCATTACTTTTTCGACGAAATTTTATAAGAATAGTCATGTAATTGCTAAGCGTGTCATAGATATTATTGGTTCTATTTTTGGTTTAATGATTTGTGGTCTAGTTAGTATAGTTCTAGTTCCAGCTATTCGAAAAGATGGTGGACCTGCTATTTTTGCCCAGACTCGCATAGGAAAAAACGGCCGACATTTTACTTTTTATAAATTTAGATCAATGTGTATTGATGCTGAGGATAAAAAGAGAGAATTGTTGGAGAAAAATACCATGCAGGGTGGTATGTTTAAGATGGACAATGATCCTCGCATTACAAAAATTGGTCGCTTTATCCGTAAAACTAGCTTGGATGAACTTCCCCAGTTTTGGAATGTTCTGAAAGGAGATATGAGCCTAGTGGGAACAAGACCGCCAACAGTTGATGAATATGAGACATACACACCTGAACAAAAACGTCGATTGAGTTTTAAACCGGGTATCACTGGACTTTGGCAAGTTAGTGGTAGAAGTGAGATTAAGAATTTTGATGAAGTTGTTAAATTAGATGTAGCTTATATAGACGATTGGACAATTTGGAAAGACATTGAAATTTTACTAAAAACTATTAAAGTTGTACTTATGAGAGATGGAGCGAAGTGATTTTATGAATAAAGTGAGGGAAATTCAACTAGGAGAATTATCTTTATTGAAAAGTTTTATTGCTATTTGTAGTAAACATAACTTAAGATATTATGCTTTGGGAGGGACATTGCTAGGAGCAATTCGTCATAAAGGATTTATTCCTTGGGATGACGATATGGATTTAGGAATGCCTCGAAAAGATTATGAAAAATTTTTGTCTATTTGTAACAAGGAACTTCCAGAACATGTTATTTTGAGACTTCATGATGATAATTTAGGTAATACCTCTATTATGGATACATCTTTACAAATTCCATTTGGAAATGAACTTTGCAGTCCTTTCATAGATATTTTCCCTTTGGATGGTTATCCAGATGATCGTTTTTATTATTTTATTCATACAAACAAAATTAAATTCTATCGTGCACTTTCTAAAATTTCGGTAATCGATCGTTTACATGACAGAGATCGGGGAAGTTTTGAAAATGCAATTGTGAGTATATCAAAAGTTTTGAAATTAAATAAACTTCTAAAAACAACCACTATTAACAACAAATTACAAAATCTAATTAAACAATATGATTTTGAAACTAGTTCATTAGTTGGTAATGTATTAGGTTCCTATAGAGAACGTGAGCTTGCTAGAAAAGAAGTATTCGGTGAATCACAATTACTAGAGTTTGAGAACTTAGAAATAAGTTGCCATGCAAACCCAGATGAATATTTAACAAAAATATATGGTGATTACATGAAGTTACCAAAAGAAGCCGAGCGTAAGGGTCATTTTGAGTCTACATGGGGAGATTAATTTGAATAGTTTTAATTTAATGGGGGTCAGAATTGACCCTTTAACAATGGATGAAACAGTACAAGAGGTTGAGAAATTTGTAATTGAACAACGTCCTCTTCATTTAATGGGCGTAAACGCTGATAAGATTAACCAATGTCAATCAGATGAAGCTATTAAGAAGATAGTTAACGAGTCTGAGATCATCAATGCAGATGGTGCATCAGTAGTTCTAGCTTCTCGATTTTTGGGCTACCAAGTTCCAGAACGAGTTGCTGGAATTGATTTAATGCAAAGATTATTAAAATTAGCCGATGAAAAATCTTATTCAGTGTATTTTTTTGGTGCTAAAGAAGAAGTTTTGCAAGATATGTTACAAAATTTTAAAGAAGAGTATCCAAATCTACGAGTTGTTGGACATCGTAATGGTTATTTTTCTGAGGAAGATGAGCAAGATATTCAGGAAGATATTCGTGAAAAGAATCCCGACTTTGTATTTGTTGGAATTACTTCACCTAAAAAAGAATACATCATCCAAAAATTTATGGATAATGGAGTGAATTCTATTTTTATGGGTGTAGGTGGTAGTTTTGATGTATTGTCTGGTCACATTCAGCGTGCCCCACTTTGGATGCAGAAATCAAACTTGGAGTGGTTGTTCCGAGTTGCTAATGAGCCAAAGCGTCTCTTTAAACGATACTTTGTAGGGAATGTTACCTTTATTAAGCGAGTTTTAGATGAGAAACGAAAAACGAAAAAATAATATTTTACATATTTCACGAACGATGGATATTGGTGGTGCGGAGAGAATCGTGTACCAGTTGAGTTCTGATTTGAAAGATGAGTTTGATAGTGTACATGTTGCTTCTACAGGAGGCCTTTGGGAACCAAAATTAGAGACCCAAGGAATTATCCATCATAAAATTCACGATATAGACAGCAAAAATCCCCTTACTGTGTTGAAGCTGCTTCTTACTATTTATCAAATTATTAAGACAAATGATATTACTCTGGTTCATACGCATCATCGAATGGCAGCTTTTTATATTCGTTTGTTAAAACTGATTAATCCCAAGCTAGTCCACGTTTACACTGCTCATAATGTCTTTAAAGATAAGTTGTCTTTATATAGATTTTCACTGAAAAATGCCTATAGTATTGCAGTGGGTCAAGCAGTTAATCAAAATTTGAAAGATGATGTGGGAGTTGCAGACAGCACTGTTATCTATAACGGAGTGATCTTGAAACAGTCAAATAGACAAGTTGATGAGATTATGAAGTTTGATGGAATCAAGCTAGGCTGTATTGCAAGATTATCTGAACAAAAAGGTTTGACCTATTTGATTGATGCTATTTCTTTGATTTCAGATGAAAACCTTCGTTTATTTATCGTTGGGGATGGAGAACTTAGAGCCGAATTAGAAAACAAGGTTAAAGAACGAAATCTGGAAGATAAAGTATCTTTTTTAGGATATAGACAGGATATAGTCGAGTGTATTAATAGTTTTGATTTCCTAGTGTCTTCGTCATTATTTGAGGGCTTGGCTCTAAATGTTATCGAAGCATTTATGAATGGAAAAACCATGGTTGCGACAGATATTCCTGGCATTAATGAAGTTGTTACAAAAGAAAATGGGATCTTGGTTCCTGCTAAAGATGCTAGGGCCTTAGCTTCTGCTATTGAGAGTCTGGCGACTGACTCAACTCTTAGAACTAGGTTAGCTCATCAAGCTAAAAAAGATTATGAAGAGAAGTTTAGTTATCCTTTATTTTTAGAGAATTATCGTAAATTTTATCAAAAACTAATGGGAGATTCAAAATGAAAAAAGTAATGTTAGTTTTTGGGACGCGTCCAGAAGCAATAAAAATGTGTCCCTTAGTGAATGAACTGAAGAAAAATGATTCAATCAAAACACTTGTGTGTGTAACCGGTCAACATAAAGAAATGTTAGAGCAAGTTTTAGATGTCTTTAAAGTTGTTCCTGATTATGATTTAGGAATTATGAAGGCAAATCAAACACTATTTACAATCACGACAAGTATTTTAGATAAAATTCAAGCAGTTTTAGAGCAGGAAAAACCAGATATTGTTCTTGTTCATGGGGATACTACAACCACTTTTGCGACAGCTTTAGCTGCATTTTACATGGGAATTAAAGTTGGACATGTAGAGGCAGGATTGAGAACTTATAATCTTCAAAGCCCATTTCCTGAAGAGTTCAATCGTCAGACTACTTCAATTATTGCGGATTTCAATTTTGCTCCGACAGAAGTGGCTAAAGAGAATCTTCTAAAAGAGGGAAGAGAGAATATCTATGTTACTGGAAATACTGTCATCGACGCCTTGAAGACAACCGTTCAAGAGCATTATGACCATCCTATTTTAGAGTGGGCTAAGGACAGTAAACTAATCATGTTGACAGCCCATAGACGTGAAAATCTTGGTCAACCAATGGAAAATATGTTTAATGCAGTTAATCGTATCCTGAATGAGTTTGAAGATGTTAAAGTCGTATATCCTATTCACAAGAATCCTAAGGTTCGTGAGCTAGCAAGTAAAGTGTTTGGCGATAATGAACGTATGAAAATCATTGAACCTCTAGAAGTCATTGATTTCCATAATTTTATGAATCAAAGCTACATGATTTTAACAGATTCTGGTGGTGTGCAAGAAGAAGCACCTTCTTTAGGTAAACCAGTATTAGTAATGCGTGATACAACAGAACGTCCAGAGGGGATTGCTGCAGGAACCTTGAAATTGGTAGGAACAGAAGAAGAAAATATTTATACTAATTTCAAACTGCTTCTAGAAGATGAAACAGAGTACAGCAAGATGAGTAAAGCAAGTAATCCATATGGAGATGGAAAAGCTTGTGAGCGTATTGTTGATATCATTTTGGAAGGATTATCATAATGGATCAGATTTCTATTGTTGTACCAGTGTACAATGTTGAGAACTGTTTGAGTTATTGTGTAGAAAGTCTAAGACAACAAACATATAAAAATATTGAAATAATCCTAGTAGATGATGGTTCGACGGATAGTTCTGGAGAAATTTGTGACCAATATGCTCGAGAAGATAATAGAATAAAAGTTCTGCATATTGAAAATGGGGGATTGTCCAATGCCCGCAATACTGGGGTAAAAGAATCTTCAACAGATTGGATTGTTTTCATTGATTCAGACGATTATTATGACCATAGAGCCATTGAATATTTAGTAGAACTTAGAGATAAGTATAGAGTTGATCTTGTAGCAACTCCAGTGATTGAAGTTAGAAACTATGAAAATAGTGATTTTTTAGGAGATTTCAGAGAGAAATATTCTGGAAAATTAGATCGTAGAACAGCTTTAGAACAAATGTTTTATGGAAATTATGTTGGGACACATTCAGGTGGTAAACTCTATAAGAAAGAAATCTTATTAAGGTTTCCATATCCTAAAGGGATGTTATATGAAGATTTAGCTCTTGCTTATGAGCATATTGCTTCCTGTGAAAATATTGCTGTTAGTGATCTAAATCTTTATAAATACTATCGAAGACCAGGAAGTATTGTAAATTCTAAGTATAGTGATCGTCTCTTAGATTTTTACAAGGCAATGGAATGGAATAGAAGTTATATTGAACGAGACTATTCAGGTGATAGGGATATGAGAAGAGCCTTGAATGTTCGCTATGTTTTTAATGGTCTGCATATTGTACATGCTATGCTTAGTTCAGATATGTATGCTGAAGTTAATAAAATTAGAAAAGAATACATTCAATATTTCAAAGATGTTATTCCGAATTCAAATGTTACAAGGAAAAATAAATTGAAATATATATTGTTTCTCGTATCTGCAAAATTGTATAACACTATTCGAAATAAGATTGGATAATTTAAACAAACTTAGGTAAAAATATGAAAATAAAAATAAAATTATCAGAGTTATTATATTTTTCAGCTTTCTTTATTTGGTTGCTTTTTAATTTTATAGCTCAAACAAATTTAGTCTATAAATATCCTGAAATTTATCGTTTTCGAATAGTTGCTATGATAGTGTCTATTGTCATACTTCTGTTTAAACTACTATTAGAGAGACACTCGAGTAAGTTTCTGATATTCTTCTTTTCAGCTTTCTGCTTGGCTATCATTATTGGAATTTCAACACATAAGCTTTTTGATGCTCTAACAATAATTTCAACAATCCTATTTATTATTTCTATCAACAATGTGAATTTTAGAAAAGTTTTGATTCTCTGGACAGTTTCGATTGTTCTCTTAATGATTTCTATATATGGTCTATTAAAGTTTGGCATTATTGAAAATACGCTGAGAGTTCAATTAGGAGGGCGATTCCGTTTTAGCCAAGGATACCAATATGCTAGTTTCGGAGCTAATTTTTTATTTCATCTGACTCTAGTCTATCTATATTTGAGAAAAAGTAAAATCAGATTGTCAGAAATTCTAATGCTTGGAATACTGAATTATTATTTTTACGTGAATACTGATACGAAATCAGCTTTCCTTCTTTCAATTCTAGCATTAGTATTGGTGTACATATTCAAAAATAAAGTAGTTAGTCAAAAAATCCTGAATGCTATTGGTAAAATTACGTTGACTGCAGGGATTCTTATTCCTATCATTTTGACTTATTTTTATAACGCAAACAGTAAATTCTTTCAAATTTTAAACGTAGCTTTGACAGGAAGACTAAGTTTAGGACATAAGACATTATCTTTATATGGCGTACATATGTTTGGTCAAAGAATTGATTGGGAATTGCAACAAAGGGCTACGTCTGTTTTTGATAATTATTTATACGTTGATTCATCTTTTGTAAATATTTTGTTGCATTATGGAGTGATTCTACTAGTTGTTATTTGGTATAGTTTCTATCAACTAAATAAAAGAGGACACTTTAATACAGTTGAGATGCTTGTTTTTATTGTATTGATACTTCACTCAATGTTTGATCCACAATTTTTTGAATTAATGTACAATCCATTATTATTATTAATGGGTATTTCTTGGAGTAAGTATAGGTATAATTATCAAGATGTTTAAAGTTTTTGTGTTATATGTATCCTTGGTTCTAAATTGAGGCTAGTTAAGTGATTTTTGTGCCAAAAAAGTTTAATCTATTTCACATCATCATTTTTGGACAGACTAATTTTCGCCGTTTATAATAGTAGTTAAGTGAGGAATATGCTCCCTATGAAGGTTCTTAAAAATTATGCATACAATCTTTCATATCAATTATTAGTCATTATTTTACCGATTATTACGACTCCATATGTTACCAGAGTATTTAGTTCTGATGATTTAGGAACTTATGGTTATTATAATTCTATTGTTACCTACTTTATCCTGTTGGCTACCTTGGGGGTAGCCAATTATGGTACAAAGGAAATTTCTGGTAATCGAAAAGCAATTCGTAAAAATTTCTGGGGAATTTATACTTTACAACTTGGAGCAACCATCTTATCACTGACTCTCTATATTTTGCTTTGTCTCACTTTTTCGTTAATGCAAAACCCAGTAGCTTATATTTTAGGATTAAGTTTACTTTCTAAAGGTTTAGATATTTCTTGGCTATTCCAAGGTTTAGAGGATTTTCGAAAAATTACAGTCAGAAATATTACAGTGAAACTAGTTGGCGTCATTGCTATTTTTCTATTTATAAAATCAGATAGCGACCTATATTTATATGTGTTCTTGCTTACCATTTTTGAATTGTTGGGACAATTAAGTATGTGGTTGCCGGCAAGAGAGTTTATTGGGAAACCGCACTTTGATTGGGAATATGCTAAGCAGCATTTGAAGCCAGTTGTCTTATTGTTTTTACCTCAGATTGCCATATCGCTCTATGTTACTTTGGATCGTACAATGCTAGGAGCTTTAGCTTCAACAAAAGATGTAGGAATCTATGATCAAGCATTGAAACTTGTCAATATTTTATTGACTCTAGTAACTTCATTGGGAAGTGTCATGTTACCACGAGTTTCAAATCTTTTATCATCAGGGGATCATAAAGCAGTTAATAAAATGCATGAGATGTCATTTCTAATTTATAATTTGGTTATTTTCCCCATTATGGCAGGTGTGTTAATTATAAACGATGATTTTGTTAACTTTTTTCTGGGAAAAGATTTTCAAGATGCACGCTATGCAATAGCTATTATGATTCTAAGAATGTTCTTTATTGGATGGACAAATATCATGGGGATTCAAATTTTGATTCCCCATAATAAAAATAGAGAGTTCATGCTTTCAACAACAATTCCTGCTATTGTTAGTGTCGGATTAAATCTTCTCTTGCTTCCAAAACTGGGCTATATAGGTGCAGCAATTGTATCTGTCTTAACAGAGTCGCTGGTTTGGGCTATACAGTTATTCTTTACTCGTTCTTATCTAAGAGAAGTTCCTATAATCGGATCAATGGCAAAAATTGTACTAGCATCTGCCATTATGTATGGCCTTTTGTTATGTTCAAAAACAGTTATACATTTTTCACCAACATCAAATGTTCTAGTATTTGCAATGTTTGGTGGAATCATTTATCTTTTTGCAATTCTATCTCTAAAAGTGGTAGATGTGAAAGAATTAAAACAAATTATTAGGAAAAACTAGAATGAGAAAAGTTCGAAATATCAACCTAGATTTACTAAAAGTGCTTGCCTGTGTTGGAGTTGTTTTACTTCATACAACAATGGGTGGATTTAAAGATACTGGTTCATGGAATCTTTTGACGTATTTATATTATTTGGGTACCTACTCTATTCCCTTGTTTTTTATGGTCAATGGTTATTTATTGTTAGGCAAGAGGGAAATAACTTCCCATTACATACTTCAGAAAGTCAAATGGATCCTAATAACAGTATCATCATGGAACATTATCGTTTGGCTCTTTAAAAGAGATTTTACAGTTAATCCAATTAAAAAAATTGTAGGCTCTCTGATACAAAAAGGGTATTTCTTTCAGTTTTGGTTTTTTGGCGCATTGATACTGATTTATTTATGCTTGCCTATTTTGAGTAAATTTTTAAATTCAAAAAGAAGATATTTATACATTTTAGCTTTATTGATTGTTATTGGTTTTATAGTTGAATTGGCAAATATTTTCTTTCAGAGGCCTCTACAAACTCATGTTATGCAAACTTTTAGATTATGGACATGGTTTTTCTATTATATTTTAGGTGGTTATATAGCACAATTCAATGTAGATAATCTCAAATATAGATTTAAAAATTGGATGAAAATAGTTAGCATGCTTTTAGTATTGATATCACCAATTATATTGTTTTTCTTAGCAAAGAATACTTACCATAATCTTTTTGCTGAATATTTTTATGATATTCTATTCGTGAAATTTACAAGCTTAGGAATTTTCCTGATGGTATTAACACTATCTTTGAATGAAAATGGGAGCAAATGGATTGTTTCTCTATCTAATCAAACAATGGGTGTTTTTGTAATACACACCTATGTTATGAAGATATGGGAAAAATTAATTGCTTTCAGTTTTACAGGTGCATATTTGTGGTTTGCTATATTTACTTTGAGTATTAGTTTTATTGTCATTGGAATATTAATGAGAATCCCATATCTCAATCGAATCGTCAAATTATAAAAAGGAGAACAAGATGTACGATTATCTAATCGTTGGTGCTGGGTTGTCTGGAGCAATTTTTGCTTATGAAGCAACCAAGCGTGGAAAAAAAGTAAAAGTTATTGATAAACGTGACCACATTGGTGGGAATATCTACTGTGAGAATGTAGAAGGAGTCAATGTCCATAAATATGGTGCCCATATCTTCCATACTTCTAATAAGAAAGTTTGGGATTATGTGAATCAATTTGCTGAATTTAACAACTACATCAACTCGCCTGTAGCTAATTACAAGGGTAGCCTTTATAATCTACCTTTCAATATGAATACTTTCTATGCTATGTGGGGGACAAAAACTCCTCAAGAAGTCAAAGATAAGATTGCTGAGCAAACGGCTCACATGAAGGACGTTGAACCTAAAAACTTGGAAGAACAGGCTATCAAGTTGATCGGTCCAGATATTTATGAAAAGTTGATTAAAGGATATACTGAAAAGCAATGGGGACGTTCCGCGACTGACCTTCCACCGTTTATCATTAAACGTCTACCAGTTCGTTTGACTTTTGATAATAACTACTTCAATGACCGTTACCAAGGTATTCCAATTGGGGGGTATAACGTTATCATTGAAAATATGCTGAAAGATGTTGAAGTAGAACTTGGAGTTGACTTTTTTGCCAATCGTCAGGAATTAGAAGCTTCTGCTGAAAAAGTTGTCTTTACAGGGATGATTGACCAATACTTTGACTATAAACATGGTGAGTTAGAATACCGTAGTCTTCGTTTTGAGCATGAAGTTCTAGATGAAGAAAACTATCAAGGAAACGCAGTTGTAAACTATACAGAACGAGAAATTCCTTATACTCGTATTATTGAGCATAAACATTTTGAGTATGGTACGCAAGATAAAACGGTCATTACTCGTGAATACCCAGCAGATTGGAAACGAGGAGATGAACCTTATTATCCAATCAATGATGAGAGAAACAATGCTATGTTTGCTAAGTATCAAGAAGAAGCAGCGCAGAATGATAAGGTCATTTTCTGCGGACGTTTGGCCGATTATAAATACTACGACATGCATGTGGTCATTGAACGTGCCCTAAATGTTGTAGAGGAAGAGTTTAAATAAGATAACGAAGGATAAAGTTGATCGATGAAATATTATCTAAAAGAAGAATTTCTGAAGGATTCTGGTGCACGAAATGCGGGGAATAAGGCTCGAAATGATGTTGAAGAAATAGTAGTTCGTGAGGGCTATAGTCCTTTGTTATTGATGGTAGATGATTGGTATCAAATGGGGACTATTAGAGCCCAACGACATAAGGCCAAAGCTCTATCCAAAGCTATCTCTAAGTTGAAGGAAGGGGATCAGCTACTGATTCAATTTCCTATGCTTCATCATAGTTTCTTTACGACTCATTTAGTCAAAAGAATGCAACGTAAAGGAGTGAAGGTTCACTTTATTATCCATGACTTAGAAGTTTTGCGCTATGCTAATTTGGATACAGTACCCTGGAAGCATAAGATTCGTGTTCATCTTCAAGAGTCTAGTCTTTTGAAACAAGCTGATGGTCTTATTGCTCATAATCCAGTTATGAAATCAGTGCTTGTTGATAAGGGGATTTCTGAGAAGAAAATAGTTAGTTTAGGCATTTTTGACTATCTGATCCCGAATTATCAGGATAAAGAAGATTTATCGAAGGAAGGAGCTATTATTGTAGCTGGAAATTTAGCTCAAGAAAAAGCAGGTTACTTATATGAGTTGCCTGCAAGACCGGCATATAACCTTTATGGTGTTGGTTTTGATGAGGCTAGAAAGCTATCCAATGAAACCTATTTTGGTTCCTTTCTTCCAGATGAACTACCATCAGCATTAGAAGGAAGCTTTGGTTTGGTTTGGGACGGTGATAGTTCTAAAACTTGTAGCGGAGTGTTTGGTGAGTATTTGAGATACAATAATTCCCACAAGGCCTCCCTTTATTTGGCTTCTGGTTTCCCTATTATTGTCTGGGGGCAATCTGCTTTGGCTAATTTCGTCTTAGAAAAAGAGTGTGGAATTAGTATTGAGAGTTTACTTGACTTGGAAGAAGTATTGGAACATTTGTCTCAAGAAGAGTATCAGGGTTTGGTCAAAAATGCTAAGGCCGTAGGTCAAAAAATTCGTGAGGGTTCTTTTCTTCTTTCCGCATTGCAAGCTTTCAATTAATGAATCTAAAAATGATTTAAATAGATGGATGAGGGAGTTACTGGATTCCCTCTTTTCTTATAGTTAAAAAGAGATTAAAAAATGAAATAAGATTCGATAGTTGTCAGAAAATAACAACTAAAAATGAAAATTCAGAAAAATATATTGACAATAGATTGCAAAGGGTCTATAATGGATAGAAAAACAAAGGAGAATACTATGAAAACAAGGAAAGTATTGGCTCTTGCGGGAGTCACTTTATTAGCAGCTGGTGTCTTAGCGGCTTGTTCTGGTGGTTCTGCTACTAAAGGTGAGCAGACCTTCGCCTAGACAGACCCAGATAATCTCAACTATTTGACAACCAGCAAGGCAGCTACTTCAAACATTACTAGTAACGTCATTGATGGATTGCTTGAAAATGACCGTTATGGGAATCTTGTTCCCTCTATGGCAGAGGACTGGTCAGTTTCTAAAGATGGCTTGACTTATACTTATAAGATTCGTCAGGATGCCAAGTGGTACACTTCTGAAGGAGAGGAGTATGCTCCTGTTAAGGCTCAGGACTTTGTGACAGGTCTTAAATATGCAACAGATAAGAAATCAGAAGCCCTATACTTAGTACAGGATTCAATCAAAGGACTGGATGCTTATGCTAAAGGGGAAAATAAAGATTTCTCTCAAGTTGGGATTAAAGCTCTTGATGATCAAACAGTCCAATACACTTTGAACAAACCTGAAAGTTTTTGGAATTCTAAAACAACTATGGGTGTCTTAGCACCAGTTAATGAAGAGTTTTTGAACTCAAAAGGGGATGATTTTGGCAAAGCTACGGATCCAAGTAGTATCTTGTATAATGGTCCTTATTTGTTGAAATCCATTGTAACCAAATCTACTGTTGAATTTGCAAAAAATCCTAACTACTGGGATAAAGACAATGTCCATATTGACAAAGTCAAATTGTCATTCTGGGATGGTCAAGATACTAGTAAACCTGCAGAAAACTTTAAAGATGGTAGCCTTTCAGCAGCTCGTCTCTATCCAACAAGTGCAAGCTTCGCAGAGCTTGAGAAAGAGATGAAGGACAATATTGTTTATACGCAACAGGACTCTACGACTTATGTAGTAGGAACAAACATTGACCGTCAGTCCTATAAATATACTTCTAAGACTAGTGAAGAACAAAAGACTTCAACTAAAAAGGCTTTGTTAAATAAAGATTTCCGTCAGGCAATTGCCTTTGGATTTGACCGTACAGCCTATGCTTCTCAGCTAAATGGACAAACTGGAGCAAGCAAAATCTTACGTAATATCTTTGTTCCACCAACATTTGTTCAAGCAGATGGAAAAAACTTTGGTGATATGGTCAAAGAAAAATTGGTGACTTATGGGGATGAATGGAAGGATGTCAACCTTGCTGATGCCCAAGACGGTCTGTACAATCCTGAAAAAGCTAAAGCAGAATTTGCTAAGGCTAAGACTGCTCTTCAGGCAGAAGGAGTACAGTTCCCAATTCACCTAGATATGCCTGTTGACCAGACAGCAACTACAAAAGTTCAGCGTGTCCAATCTATGAAACAATCCTTGGAAGCAACTTTAGGATCTGATAATGTGGTTATTGATATTCAACAATTACAAAAAGATGATTTATTGAATGTTACTTTATTTGCACAAACTGCTGCTGGTGAGGATTGGGATCTTTCTGATAACGTTGGATGGGGACCTGACTTCTCAGATCCATCAACTTATCTTGATATCATTAAGCCTTCTGTAGGGGAAAATACGAGAACTTACCTAGGATTTGATTCAGGAAAAGACAATGAAGCGGCTAAGAAGGTTGGTCTTAATGATTATGATAAAATGGTCAATGAAGCAGGGGAAGAAACTACAGATGTTACAAAACGGTATAACAAGTATGCCGAAGCTCAAGCATGGTTGACAGATAGTGCCCTAGTCATTCCAACGACATCTCGTACAGGCCGTCCAATCTTGTCTAAGATGGTACCATTTACTTTACCTTTCTCTTTCTCAGGAAACAAAGGGACAAGCGATCCGCTCCGATACAAATATCTTGAACTTCAAGACAAGGCAGTCACTGCAGATGAATATCAAAAAGCTCAAGATAAATGGATGAAAGAAAAAGAAGAATCCAATAAAAAAGCGCAAGAAGAACTTGCAAAACATGTGAAATAGATTTTAATCATCTATAGAAACTGATTGATAAAGGGTTTGGCATTCGATAGGAATGCTAAATCCTTTTTATTATGTGACAATTTTCCCCTTAATCTCAGAGTATGGTTTTGTCAGAATTAAGAAAAAAAATTAGCAATTTTCCTAGCTTTTCTATTGCTTTATCTATTAAAAATTGTTATATTAAAAGTGTAATTATTTTTTATAAACGTTAAGCATTGCACTTTTCAGATAGAAAGGAGTATTTTTCGAGCAAGAAATGTAAACGCTTACGAAGATTGATGAAAGGAATCAGGAGTTAATGGATAAACGATTTTTTGAAAAACGATGTACATACAGCATTCGTAAATTTGCACTAGGTGCTGCTTCAGTTATGATTGGGGCTAGTTTTTTTGCTACTGCTCCAGTATTGGCTAACACACCAACAGTTGGCTCAACAGATAATTTACCAAGTGAGCTGGCAGATTTGGATAAAAAAGCGAGCGATAATGGGCGGGAGTTCGATAAAGAAGCTGCAGCAGCAAATCCAGGTTCTGCTGAAACAACGGATGGACCAAAAACTGAAGAAGAGTTACTAGCTCTTGAAAAGGAAAACAAAGAAACTACTGACAAGTTGCCGAAAGAATTAGAAGGTAAAGTTGAAAAAGCTACTGATAATGGTAAAGAGGTAAATAAAGACCAATTAGCGCAAGATACTGGTAGTCTAGTTCCTGAAGATGTTGCCAAAACAAAAAATGGAGAATTGAACTATGGCGCTACTGTTAAGATTAAGACTCCATCAGGAGAAGGTAGTGGTATTGTCATTGGTAAGGATCTTGTTTTGACTGTTTCTCATAACTTTATCAAGGATCAACAAGATGGAAATATCCGTAAGGTTGTGGATAATGATAAAGGGGATGGTGATATTTTTAGTATATCCTACCCTGGTTTAGATGATGTAAAATTTAGCAAGAAAGATGTGATTCACTGGGATAGAGATGGCTATCTAAAGGGCTATAAGAACGATTTGGCTCTTGTGAGATTGCGTACAGTTCTTGAAAATGCTCCTGTAGAAGTCACAGAAAAGCCAGTTGTTAAGAAAGTTGGGGATAAAGTCAATATGTTTGGCTATCCTGCTGGCAAGTTGGCGCCAGTTATTAACAGTGCTGTGGATTTTGCTGAATCTTATGGTGAAGGTGTTCAAGGAGTTGGCTATCAAGGTGGGCAACCAGGTGCTAGCGGTGGCGGTATCTTTGACACGGATGGTAAATTGATTGGGGTTCATCAAAATGGTGTGGTTGGAGTTCGTAGTGGAGGAATCCTTTTCTCTCCAGCTCAATTAAAATGGATTCAAGATCATATTAAGGGAATCTCTAGTTCAAAACCAGCGAATTTAGAGGAAACTGAAAAACCAGTTGAAGAAAAGCCAAAAGAAGATAAGCCGAAAGAAGAAAAACCAGTTGAAAACAAACCAGCTGAGAATAAACCAGCTGAAGCAGCAACGGGAGAAACTAGCGGCGCTACTGCCGAAGTGAAAAAAGAGTGGGACTCAGTAAGCCGTGTGAAAGGGAATGTTGAAGTCGTTGAAGAAGGCGGAGTACGCTACAACAAATTAACTTCAACAACAGCTAACGACAATGGAGCAAACGAAGCTTTATTTGAAAAAGCTGGATTACAGGCGGATGCGGAAGGAAATGTAAGCGTTGACTTAACGTTCAAGGCAAACACCCCTCCAGCTGAAACACGCTTTGGGGTATATCTAAAATATAAAGATAATGACAACAACATCTTTGTTGGGTATGACAAGGGCGGATGGTTCTGGCAATACAAAGGACCAAATGTAAACACTTGGTATAGTAAGACTCGTGTAGAAGCACCAAATGTAGGTGAAGAAAACCACCTATCTATCGTTTACAAAAAAGACGGTCAATTAAATGCTACAAATAATGGACAAAATTTATTTAGCACAGAAGTCGTTCCAGAAGTTGTCAAGAACGCTTTAGCTGATGTGAATAAAGTTTACCTCAAAGCTGGTACTTACGGTACAGAATTATCTTCTGTATCGATCAAAGCGGATAACCAAGATAACATCAAACCTGAAGAAGAAACTCCAGCTGTGGATGATGGGTTGCGTCGCAATGACCAAGATGTTCACTATGAAACTTTACAGTCAGAACAATTAAAAGCGATTATCGACACAGCGTTTCCACGTGTTAAAGAATATGAATTAGATGGAAAAACGTTAACAGGTCAAGTTCAAAAATTAGATAAAATGTCAATCAACGGTGTATTAGTCACTCCAGAAGTTCAATACCGTAAGATTGATGACACTACTGCAGAATATGTAATGAAAGTAAGAAACGATGATGAATTCATCAACGCTGAAATCACTGTAAAATTACAATTAGTCGGCAACGAAATGCACTTCGATGTGACAAAAGTAGTGAACAAAAACAATGTCGAAATGGGTAAACCAGTCGACAATGTTCGCAAATTAATCCAAACTATTGAATTCCCAGGAAACACACTTGTTTCTGTTGGTTCTAACAAACAAGGTGCAAAATTCGACGGAGCTCAAATGTCTACAAACACACATAACCGTGGAGACTATCATTTAGACTTGAAAGAAGGCAAGATGAATGAATATACTTACGGCTTCATGTATGGATTTGTTTCTTCTAATGAATTAGCAGCATCTGTTTGGAGTAACTCTCAATTTACTTATAGAGGAAATGACTTTGCACGTTTAACAACAGCGTTAGAACGTGTTGAAGGCGTAAACTACTTAGGTATTCAAAGCTCACCTTACTGGTACCAACGTGCTTATAAGAACTTAGTATTCCCAGAATACACATTAGAATTACCAAGTTCTAAAGTAGTCATTACAAAAGACTTAAACAAAGATAATGTGGTGGACTGGCAAGATGGTGCGATTGCATATCGTAATATCATGAACAATCCTAAAGGGGCAGAATCTGTTCCAGATTTAGTAGCGTATCGTATTGCGATGAACTTCGCATCTCAAGCGCAAAACCCATTCTTAATGACATTAGATGGTATTAAGAAGATTAACTTACACACAGATGGTTTAGGCCAATCAATCCTACTTAAAGGGTATGGTAGTGAAGGTCACGACTCAGGTCACTTAAACTATGCGGATATCGGTAAGAGAATCGGTGGCGTTGAAGACTTCAAGAAATTATTAGCAAGAGCAAAAGAATATGGAGCTAAAATCGGTATTCACGTTAATGCTTCTGAAACATATCCTGAATCTAAATATTTCAGCGAAGCTATTTTACGTAGAAACTCTGACGGAACATATATGTACGGTTGGAACTGGTTAGACCAAGGTATCAACATCGATGCAGAATATGATTTAGCTCATGGACGTTTGGATCGTTGGAAAGAATTAAGAGAAAAACTAGGTGCTGACTTAGACTTCATCTATGTGGACGTTTGGGGTAACGGACAATCAGGAGATAACACTGCTTGGCCAACTCACGTACTTGCTAAAGAATTAAACTCTCAAGGATGGCGTATGGCTATCGAGTGGGGCTTCGGTGCGGAATATGATTCAACATTCCAACACTGGGCAGCTGACTTAACTTACGGTGGATATTCACTGAAGGGTATTAACTCAAACATCACTCGATTCATTCGTAACCACCAAAAAGATTCATGGGTGGGTGACTATCCAAGCTACGGTGGTGCCGCTAACTATCCATTACTTGGTGGATATAACATGAAAGACTTCGAAGGATGGCAAGGTCGAAGCGACTACGAAGGATATATTCGTAACCTCTTCGAAAACAACATTATGACGAAGTTCTTCCAACACTACAAAGTTTCTAAATGGGTGAATGGTGACCCAGTTGCGATGAGCGACAACGGTCAAAACTACAAGTGGACTCCAGAGATGGAAGTACATTTAACAAATGACAATGGGGATGAAGTGAAGATTGTTCGTCAATCAAACGACCCTAACAGCCCAGATTATCGTAAACGTGTCACAACATTAAACGGTCGTGTCATCGAAAATGGTAGAAGCTACTTAGTACCATGGAACTGGGATGAAAATGGTAAAGCTTTAACAGGCGACAAAGAAAAGATGTACTTCTACACAACTGAAGGTGGAACAACTGAATGGACTCTTCCAGAAGATTGGACTGGAGATAAAGTATACCTTTACCGTTTAACAGACCAAGGTAAGAAAGATGTTGTAGAATTAACAGTTGGCGCAGACCGTAAGATTCAAATTACGGGAGAAGCGAACCAACCATATGTACTTTACAAAGCTCCTCAAGGCAAGAAGACAATGGTATGGAGTGAAGGTCTACACATCTATGACCAAGGTTTCAACAGCGGAACATTAGATCATTGGGAAAAAACTGGTGACAGCGCTCATGCTGAAATCGTGAAATCTCAAGGAGCTAACGAAATGTTACGTATTCAAGGAAACACTGAACGTGTGACATTGAAACAACGCTTAACAGATTTAAAACCAAATACAAGATATGCTGTTTATGTAGGCGTGGATAATCGAAGCGATGCACGTGCAGATATCACAATCCGTGTAGGCGACAAAGTAATTTCTAACTACACAAACAAATCAATTGCGAAGAACTATGTACAAGCACATGCGCATAACACACTTAAGAAGAATGCGACAGTGGATAATACAAGTTACTTCCAAAATATGTATGTATACTTCACAACAGGCGAAGATGTTTCTAATGTGACATTAGAACTTGGACGTGATGCAGATGCAGCAGCAACTTACTTCGATGAAATTCGTGTATTTGAAAACCAATCTGTAATGTACAACGAAAAACACGATACAGGAAATGGTAAATTCAAACAAGACTTTGAAGAAGTGCCTCAAGGTATCTTCCCATTCGTAGTCGGCGATGTTGAAGGCGTACAAGATAACCGTACTCACTTATCTGAAAAACACGAACCATATACTCAACGTGGATGGAATGGTAAGAAAGTCAACGATGTTATCGAAGGAAATTGGTCATTGAAGACGAACGGTTTAACAGGAAATGACAAACTCGTTTACCAAACAATTCCACAAAACTTCCGCTTCGAAGAAGGTAAGACTTATAAAGTAACCTTCGATTATGAAGCAGGTTCACATGGAGCATACTCATTCGTAATCGGTAATGGCGAAAATACTCGTCGTAGTAAATTAACGAAATACGATTTAGAAAACACTTGGGAAAATTCATCAACTCCTAAGAAAGTAAGTTTCTATGTAACAGGTGAAAAGGGTGGAAATACTTGGATTGGTATTTATTCAAATGCGCGTGGTGCAGATACTAAAGGAGATTCAAACAATAACGAAATCAACTTCAAAGGTTATAAAGACTTCATGTTAGATAACCTTGAAATTGAAGAAATCAAGTTAACAGGTAAGATGCTCATCGATGAAGCATACGAAAAGAATACTCCAGTCGTAAATGGCAACTACAAACAAGATTCATTAAATGCTTATAAAGACGCTGTAGCAGCTTTATTAGAAGCAGACGATAATATTAGTGTGGATGATGCTAAAGCTCTTATAGAACGCGTTAACGAGGCTAAAGAAAAACTTGCTGTGAAACGTAGCGCTCCAGATTGGGACGATATCCATGATCTTGATGCTCCTTATGAAGAAGCAGATAATGTATGGTATGCATTTGATGGCAATACAAATACTTTATGGCATACACCTTATGGAGTGAATAGCTTAGGGAAACCGTTAACAGTAGAGTTCAATAATCCGATGGAATCAACTCGCTTTGAATATGTTCCTCGTCCTTCAGGTCCAAACGGACGTGTGATGAGCGGTAGCCTTACAGTGATTGATGAAAAAGGACAAGAACATAACTTTAGCTTTACTGGATGGGAAAATAATGCGAAAACAAAAGTGATTAACTTCGATGCTCCAATCAAAGTGAAGAAAGCAATCTTTACTGGTAACGAAACATACGGTGATCCTGGACATATTTCAGCAGCGGAATTACGCTTCGTCCTTCCAATTGAAGATGATAAACCATTAGATGAAGCTGCATACAATGCTGAAGTAGAACGTGTTCGTAAGATTGATCGTCAAGGTGCGAAAGAATACTTGGCAGCTGTTGAAGCGTACAAGAATGGTCTTGCAGAACATAACATATTAACTCCAAACGGACTTGATAAATTGGTAGAAGGCTTGAAAGAAATTAAAGAAACTGAAGAGCCAGCTCCAAACCCAGAGCCAGCTCCAACTCCAGCTCCAGCTCCAACTCCAGCTCCAACTCCAACTCCAGCTCCAACACCAACACCAGAACCAGCTCCAAACCCAGAGCCAACCCCAGCTCCAACACCAACTCCAGAGCCTGAAGTACTAACAAGTAAGGGAGATCAAGAACCACCAGTAGTTGAAATTCCTGAATTTACAGGTGGTGCTAATGCAGTAGAAGCAGCTGTCAATGAAGTTCCGGAATACAAAGGTGGAGCCAATGCGGTAGAAGCCTTAGTTCATGAATTACCAGAATATAAAGGTGGCGCTAATGCAGTAGAAGCAGCTGTCAATGAAGTTCCAGAATATAAAGGCGGAGCTAATGCAGTAGAAGCTTTGGTACATGAATTGCCAGAATACAAAGGTGGAGTCAATGCAGTAGAAGCTTTGGTAAACGAAAAGCCAGCCTACACAGGGCTATTGGCTACAGCAGGCGATCAAGCAGCACCAACTATTGAAAAACCTGAGTATCAGATTAGTCAATTGGGCCAAGGTAAACTTGCAGAATCTAAAACTTCAGTTTCAACAGAAGATAAGAAGAGATTGCCAGAAACGGGAGAAAGCCAATCTGATACAGCTATCTTCCTAGCTAGCATCAGTCTCGCCTTATCTGCTGCTGTACTTGCGACAAAACGAAAAGAAAATTAAAGAAGACTGAATTTTAGAACTTACAGGAACTAGAATTCAGACAGAAATAACTTAGTTGGAGAGAACCTCTAGGTTCTCTCCATTTTCAAATCAAAAATGAGACCGCTTACTGTAATAAGTGGGAGAAAGGAATAGGAGAAAGATGGATAGACATTTTTTTGAAAGACGTTGTCACTATAGTATTCGAAAATTTGCAATTGGTGCAGCCTCTGTAATGATAGGTGCTAGTATCTTTGGTGCAAATGTAGTGCAAGCTGCAGAGACAGTTGGAACACCTGAGAAAGAAGGAACAATCACACAAGCTCAGCCACTAGATAAGTTGCCGGACGATTTAGCAGCTGTTTTAAAGAAAGCTGAATCAGAGGCAAAGGCAGATGCAGGTCATGAAGAAAATCATGAAAATACTGCAGGAACAAGTCCTGCAGCAAGTGAAGAAACAAGCCCAGCAACAACTCCAGCAGCTCCCAAACCAGCTGAGACTCTGAAGCCGGTTGAAACACCAAAAGCAGATTCTAAACCTGTAGAACCAGCTACACCTACAATCAAACCAGTTGAAAAGCAAATTGAAGATAGAGAAGATCGTAATCACTTAGAAGGTGTCACTGTTCAAGTAAACGATTCAGAAACTGGTACTCCTTATACTGCTGACAAGGCAGTGGACGGTAATCCTGATACTCGTTGGGCAACAAATCAAAATATTGACAAACCAACTTTCGAATTAACTCTTCCCAAGACTACACTTATTAGACATGTGGAAATTGATTGGGATCGTCGCGTTCGCAATGGTCAAAATGATCCAAATATCAAATCTTGGAGTCTCTACTATGCAGGTCAAGATGATGTAAATGCTAGTGGAGAAAAACAATGGAAACTAGCTCATACCAAGACTGGAGAACCTGTTTTAGATGAGAAAGTTGACTTAGCCAATAGTATTCAAGCTAAATATCTCAAGTTAGAAATCAATGACTATCAAGCGGGCACAATGGGCTGGAGAAACGTTGGTATTCAAGAAATTCGAGCTTATTCAAATATCCCTGATACAAGTAAGGTAACGGATATCCGTCAGGTTACAGAATTGACTATATCTAAAGACGGACAGTCTCTTGTCTTGCCAACTCTACCAGGAAAAGTCAGTCTTATCGGTAGCAACAAACAAGGTGTGATTGACCTTCAAAATCATATTTATAAACCTTTGACTGATCAACGCGTTAAGGTTATGGTAGAGCAAATTAAAGATTCACATACCTTTACTAAAGAATTTGAAGTAGTCATCAAGGGCCTACATCAGGACGAAGGTGTGGGTGTCAAACCAAAAGTAGCACCAGCTGTTCAACAATGGTATGGAAAAGAAGGTCAATCTTCTATCACTTCAGATACAGTTCTTGCGACGGGGGATTCCGGCTTTGAACAAGCAGCAACCTTCTACCAGTCAGACCTTGCCAGCCGTGGATTGGAACTTGCGACAGGTGACAAGCAGGCTCAAAAACGAATTGAATTTAAAAAAGTTGAAAATAAGGGGTATGGTAAGGAAGGCTATGGCATCATGATTCAAGATGGTGTCATTACCATCGAAGCTGCAACGAACACAGGAGCCTTCTATGCTACTCGTACTCTTCTTCAAATGGGGGAAAGCAATCTCCAAAATGGAGAAATTCGTGATTTCCCAAGCTTCAGTCACCGTGGCTTTATGCTAGATACAGGTCGTAAATTTATTCCTTATGACACCCTTGTAGACATCATGCTTAACATGGCTTACTACAAGATGAACGACTTGCAGTTGCACCTCAACGATAACTATATCTTCCTAAAGGAACACTTGGCAGGTAAGAATCTAACACAAGAAGAAGAGCTTAAGTATGTTCTAGAACATGCTAAGACAGGTTTCCGTGTAGAGACAGATATTGTCGGTAAGAATGGTCAAAAATTAACATCAGACGAGCACTATACTAAAGAAGAGATGCAAAATCTGATTAAACTTGCTAAGGCCTTGCATATCAATCTAGTTCCAGAAATTGACACGCCAGGTCATGCTCTGTCATTTGTCAAAGTTCGTCCAGACCTCATGTATCAAGGTAGCCTGAGCGATTACAGAGGTAAACATAACGTAGAACGCGTAGCCATGCTCGACCTAGATAATAAATACGATGAAACACTGGCTTTTGTCAAATCAGTTTATGATAAACTTCTTGATGGTCCAGATGCACCACTTCATGGAGTATCTACTGTTCATATCGGAACGGATGAATACTACGGAAGTAGAGAAAGCTATCGTCGTTATGTCAATGACCTTATTAAATACATTAAAGGGAAAGGCTATACACCTCGTATTTGGGGATCGCTCAGTGCGAAACGAGGTAAAACAGCGGTTGATTGGAAAGATGTAGAAGTTGATATCTGGAGTATTGGCTGGCAGCAACCAAAAGAAGCTATTGCTCAGGGAGCTAAGATTATCAACATAACAGATATTCCAACCTATAGTGTACCAAATGGTGATAATCGTCAAACAGCTTATGGTGACTATGCTAACTATGAAACACAATATAATAGGTGGACACCAAATGATTTCCGAACAGGTCATGGTCCACTTCTAGAAGCATCAAATCCAAATGTAATTGGTGGTGGCCACGCAGTTTGGAATGACAATATTGATCTTCATGAGACAGGTTTGACATCTTATGATATCTTTAAACGCTTCTTTAAGAGCATGCAAACAACTGCAGAACGCACTTGGGGATCTGACCGTGCGGCTGCGACCTTTGCAGAACGCACCCTACCAACGAGCCCTTATGCGCCACAGTCAAATCCTGAAAAAGAGATTGATCAAAGTGATTTATTTACTATCAATCCTGAAACAGTGAAAAACTATGCAAGTAAGAAAATAAAAGCTACTGATCAAGGTTTAGCATTTGATAAAGACAGTAGTATTGAAGGCTTGGCAGGTGACGTTGGTACAAGTCATGTCTTGAAGTTTGATGTAACTGTCACTGGAGACGGTGAACAAACCTTCTCAACAAGTGGAGACAACCGTATCTATCTAGCTGATAAAGACGGCTATCTTGCTTATCAATTTGAACAGTTCCATATCCAGTTCAAGAAAAAACTTGAAAAGAATAAACGTTATCAAATCTCTATCGTGACCAAACCACAATCAACGGAATTTTATGTGGATGGTGAGAAGATTGAACGTATCGCGAATCCAGCTCACCCTCGCTTTGCTCACAATAGCTTGGTTCTACCGCTTGAAAGCATTGGTGGGTTCAAAGGAATTTTACATAGTGCAGAGTTGTCAGATAAAGCATTTGTAAATCCTCGTTTGATTCCAATAGATCATTTCACAGTTTCTGCAACTAGTCAAGAAACACCAGGAACCGCGACTGAAGGAGTTGTTGAAAAAGCTTTTGATAATGATCCAAATACCTTTTGGCATACTAAATGGACTGGTGATACTGCTCCGTACACTCTTTCTATGACCTTGAAAGAAGCAGAAAAAGTCAATGGTTTGACTTATCTTCCTCGTCCAGGTGGTGGAAATGGGGTCGTGACTCGCTACGAAATCTACGCACAAAAAGATGGCCAAATGGTCAAGGTTTCAGAAGGAAACTGGGCCAACAACGCTCAAGAAAAAACAGTCAACTTTACGGCGGTTCATACCAACAAGATTGAGTTGAAAGTTCTATCAGGTGTTGGGGGCTTTGCAAGTGCAGCTGAAGTTCATCTATTGAAGCCTATCAAAGAGGGACAAGAAACACCAGAACCAGAACAACCATCTACACCTGAAACTCCAACAGTCGAGCAAACAGGTGATGGAACAGTTGAACTAGCGGATCAATTCACAGCAAGCAAACCAGCTAGCGAAGATAGTATTGCAGCTGCCAGCAAGAGCGCAGATTATCTCAAGAAAGAGTACAAGGTTTTCCCAACTCCACAAAAAGTGACTTATGGAGAAGGAGTCACAGCTCTTCGTAAGCAAGTCAATCTGGTAATGGGAGATCAACTCGATGTCTATACTCGTAATCGCTTGAAGAGTGTCTTGCAGGACAATCAAGTATCCTACACTACTAGTCAATCAGCAGTTGCTGGCGCAACTAATATCTATCTTGGAGTACATGGACGAGGAACACAAGCAGAACAAAACTTATCTAACGTTTCAGCAGGTCTCTTTGATAAGATTGATGCCTATGCTTTGACCATCAAGGACAATTCAATTTCCATCGTCGGAAAAGACACAGATGCAGTCTTCTATGGTTTGACAACCTTGAAACACATGCTCAAAGAAAGTAAAGTTCCAGTTCTTCGCAATGTGACAGTGGAAGATTACGCTGAAATCAAGAACCGTGGTTTCATCGAAGGTTACTATGGAAATCCATGGTCTAATGCAGATCGTGCTGAACTCATGCGTTTTGGTGGCGATTTGAAATTGACCCAATACTTCTTCGCACCAAAAGATGATCCATACCACAACAAGAAATGGCGTGAACTTTACCCAGAAGAAAAACTAGCTGAAATTCGTGAACTTGCTCGCGTCGGAAATCAAAGTAAAACTCGCTATGTTTGGACCATTCATCCATTCATGAACAACCGTATCCGATTTGGTAATGAAGCGCATTACCAAGAAGACTTGGCAACCATCAAGGCTAAATTTACTCAGTTGATGAAAGTGGGTGTTCGTGAATTTGGTATTCTAGCCGATGATGCACCAAGCCCAGTTGGAGGCTATAATAGCTACAACCGCTTGATGCAGGATATGACCAACTGGTTGACAGAAATGCAAGGAACTTATAGCGGCCTTCGTAAAGAAATGATCTTTGTTCCAGGTCAGTATTGGGGTAATGGGCGTGAAGCAGAGTTGAAATCTCTAAATGAAAATCTCCCAAGTTCAACCTCTATGACCTTGACGGGTGGTAAGATTTGGGGTGAAGTTTCTGAAGGTTTCTTATCAACTCTCAAGAACAATCTAACTGCAGGTGGTAAAACTTATCGTCCAGTATCACTTTGGGTGAACTGGCCAGTTACAGATAACTCTAAACAACACTTGATTCTAGGTGGTGGTGAGAAATTCCTTCATCCGAATGTAGATCCAAGCTTGCTATCCGGTATCATGTTGAACCCAATGCAACAGTCTGAACCATCTAAGATTGCCCTCTTTGCTGGAGCTCAATATACATGGAAACAGTGGAAATCAGAAGAAGAGGCTAAGAAACTCAATGACGTTGCCTTCAACTTTGTTGAAAATGGTCATTTTGAAGATAGCAAGGTATCAGCAGCCTTCCGTGAACTTGGTAAGCATATGATTAACCAAAACATGGATGGTCGTGTCGTTAAACTAGAAGAATCAGTTGAATTAGCTCCAAAATTGACAGACTTCATGACTAAGCTCAAAGCGGGTCAGGATGTGACTGCAGAGCGTGTAGCCTTGCGTGCAGAATTTGCCAAGATTAAAGAAGCAGCTGAACTTTATAAAGCATCAGGTGATCAAAAGATGGCTGCACAGATCCACTATTGGTTGGATAATGCAATCGACCAAATGAATGCCCTTGATGCCTTCTTAACAGGAACAGAGGCTATGGCTACAAATGATGCAGCCAAACTTTGGGATAGCTACTATAAAGGTTTGAAATTGTACGAACAGTCTCAAACTCATACCTTCCATTATGTAGACCATCTTGAAAAGGCTGAGTTGGGTGTTCAACATATCCGTCCATTTATCCTATCTTTGAAAGAAGTTCTAGCGTCTGAAGTTCAAAAAGTCTTGTATCCAGATCAAATCATTAGCACCTTTATTACCAATCGAACAGGTGTAGAAGGTGGTTCGGCAGAAGTAACGGATGGTGACTTGGCAACTCATGCCTTGATTAAATCACCAAATAGCATCAAGACAGGTGATTATATCGGTATGAAATTCAACAAACCGGTAGATATCCAAACCTTGACCTTTGCTATGGGAACTCAGGCAAATCCACGTGATACCTTTAGTAAGGCTGAAGTGCAGTATTTGGATGAAAATGATAACTGGGTAAGTTTGAAAGAACCAACTTATGTTGGTAATGAGTCACTTGTTCAGTTTGAAAATCTTAACATCAAAGCTAAAGCAGTACGTATGATTGCTACAGAAGATCGTGATGACACCTGGTTTGCAGTTCGCGAGATTGCAGTAAATCGTCCAGTAGAGAACGCTCGTAAACAACAAACTGCTACAATTAGCCTCAGCTCAAATCTAGTTTATAAATTGAGAACATCAGCAAGTCAAATTACTGATGGTAAAGATAATACAGAAGCTATGATGGCAAATGCTGACGGTAGCAATACGACTCCAGTAGATGCCTGGGCACAGCTTGACCTCGGTGAAGTTAAGTCGGTGACTAAAGTTCGTCTTCGCCAAGGAACTGATGATAAACTTGCCACAGGTGTACTTGAGTACTCTACAGATGGAATTGCATGGCAAGAATTAGATCGTTTGGCAGGAGAACAAACTAAGGAAGTGACTAGAGCTATCAATGCTCGTTACATCCGAGTACGAAATACCAAGGCAAGTGACATTTGGTGGCGTATCCAAGACTTCTCTGTTGAGACACGTTCTGGAAATAGCGATTTAACAGACACCAACGTGGACGCTTTGAAAGAAACGCCAGTATTTGATAGCCTTGGTCGTTATGAACTTCAAATTCCAGCTGGAACAAAACTTCCTGCGAATAGTTATCTAGGTATGAAGCTTGACCGAATCCATCAAGTTAAGAGCATTCAGCTCCAAGGTCAGGCCAACCCAGCCCTAAGCCTTGAGTACTCTGCAAATGCTCAAGAATGGACACCAGCTAGCCAGTTGACAGACAGAACTGTCGCAACCCACTTGGTACGTTATGTTCGTCTTGTGAATAAAACAAATCAAGAACAAGACCTGCCATCAACTTCTCTCCTTGTAACGACTAAAGAAGTGCAACCAACCAAACTAGAATCTACAACTATGGGCATTCATCCAATATATGGAAGTAATGATGTTCGTAAGATTAATAACCTAGATCAATTGTTTGACGGTGTTTACAACAACTTCGTTGAGTTTTCAGACTACGCCCATAAAGATGGTCATGTAACCTTGAAACTTGGTAGCGAACGTACTATTAAGAAGATCAGAGCCTACATCCAAGACGGAACTCAAAACTATCTTCGTGATGGTAAAATCCAAGTCAGCCAAGACGGTAAAACTTGGACGGATGTTGTGACAGTAGGAGATGGTGTAGCCAATAGTACACACGATGATTCATTGACAGATGGTTGGACACATGATTCTAAGATGCCAGGAAATCGTTACATCGAGGGTGAATTGACGACACCAGTCAAAGCAAACTATCTTCGTGTCCTCTATACAGCTGACTATGATGCTCGTTTTGTAGGATTTACAGAATTGGTGATCAATGATGGCGAATTTGTCAAACCAATTAATGATCCAACTGTAGAAGGAAACGGTAGCGAAAGCCGAGGCAACTTCTATACTAATCTCGTAGACGGAAAAGTTTTGACTAGCTACAAGGCGGAAAATGATAAGGGTGAAATGGTTTATCACTTGTCAGAACCAACCAATGCCAACCATCTACGCCTTGTTTCAAGCCTTCCTGAAGGAGCGAAAGCACGAGTTCAAGCGAGAACACTCAAGGATGGTCAAGAGAGCTGGACAGACCTCGGCGCCATTACATCTAGTCTCCAAACCTTTGCTATCCGAAATGGTGGTTCTCTTCTAGATGTTAAGCTGGTCTGGGAAGGTGGCAAGGCTGAGTTTTATGAATTAGCGAGCTTCTATCAAGAATTGACAGAAGAACCTGTTCAATCGAGCAAGGGTGAAGAACCAGCACCAGTGCTTGAGGTACCTGAATTTACAGGTGGTGTGAATGCAGTTGAAGCCTTGGTACATGAGCTTCCAGCCTACACAGGCCCATTGTCAACCGTAGGTGACCAAGCTGCACCGACAGTAGAGAAACCAGAGTTTCAGGGTGGTGTGAATGCAGTTGAAGCTTTGGTACATGAGCTACCAGCTTATACAGGCCCATTGTCAACCGTAGGTGACCAAGCTGCACCGACAGTAGAGAAACCAGAGTTTCAGGGTGGTGTGAATGC